>CAZWUP010000142.1:0-7425 GCA_964637045.1 uncultured Porticoccaceae bacterium
TGAATATCGTCATCAACGACAGCGCCGGGCGGCCCTGGCGCAACGGCATTGTCGGCTTCGCCATTGGCACCGCGGGCTTTGACCCCGTGGCCGACCGCGTCGGCTGTCCCGACCTCTTCGGCCGCGCCCTGGAGATCACCCAGGTGGCTGTGGCCGACGAGCTGGCGGCGGCGGGATCCCTGCTGATGGGCCAGGGGGACGAGGGCCTGCCGGTGGTGCTGGTGCGGGGAGCGTCCCTGACAGGCTCCGCCGCGGGCTCCCGCGCCCTGATCCGCCCCCTTGACCAGGATTTATTCCGCTGATGACTGCTATGGGCGCAACTGGCGGCAACAACTGCATTCTGGCCCTGTCCGGCGGCGTCGGCGGCGCCAAACTGGCCCTCGGCCTGTCCCGCGCGGTCCCCGCCCACCGCCTCGCGGTGGTGTGCAACACCGGCGACGACTTTCAGCACCTGGGGCTGACCATCTGTCCAGATCTGGACACCGTGACCTACACCCTGGCCGGCCGCAACAATACCCACCAGGGCTGGGGCCTGGCGGATGAAAGCTGGCAGGTGATGGCCGCGCTGAAGGACCTGGGGGGCCCCGACTGGTTCAACCTCGGCGACCGGGATCTGGCCACCCATCTGTACCGCAGCGAGCTGCTGAGTCGGGGCCTGCCCCTGTCAGCCGTCAGCGCCAAACTCTGCGCCGCCCTGGGGGTCGCCCCCCGCGTCCTGCCCATGAGCGACGACAGGGTGAGCACCCGGGTGCTCACGGATAGCGGTGAACTCAGCTTTCAACACTACTTCGTCCGCGAACAGTGCCGGCCGCGGGTGCTGGGCTTTCGCTTTGTGGGCAGCGACAGCGCCCGCCCCCACCCGGATCTGGTGCGCCTGCTGACGGCCCCGGACCTGGGGGCGGTGGTGCTCTGCCCCTCCAACCCCTATGTCAGCATCGATCCCATTCTCTCCCTGCCGGGGGTCCGCGCCCTGCTCCGCAACTGCCCTGCGCCGGTGATCGCCGTATCCCCCATCGTCGGTGGCCGGGCGCTAAAGGGCCCGGCGGCAAAGATGATGGGCGAGCTGGGGGTGGACTGCAGCGCCCTGGCGGTGGCCGAGTATTACCGGGATATCGTCGACGGTTTTGTCCTCGACACCCTGGATGGGGAGCACGTCTCCGCGGTGGCCGATCTCGGCCTGGTGGCGGTGGTTGCCAATACCGTGATGGTGAGCCTCGACGATCGCCTCCAGCTCGCCCGCGCGGTGCTGGCGCTGGCCGGACAACTTGCCGGGGGGTCCACACCGTGCTCGCTCTAGTTCCCATCAAGGCCTTTGCCCAGGCCAAGCAGCGGCTGTCCGGCCTGCTGACACCAGGGGAGCGGGCGGCCCTGAGCGCGGCCATGGCGGGGGATGTGCTCAGCGCCCTGGCGCGCACGGCGGGCATCACCCGTATCGTCGTCTGTGCCGGTGACGCCGCCGCCCTGCCTCTGGCCCGGGAGTTTGCCGCCGAGACCATTCTTGAGGAGGCCCTGGCCACCACCGGCCTCAACAATGTGGTGAGCGCCCTGGCCCGGCGCTTTGCCGCCGAAGGCGAGCCCGGGATGCTGGTCCTTCACTCGGACCTCCCCGGGGTGCAGGCGGCAGATATCGCCGAACTGGCGGCCACCCTGGCCCACAGCGACGTGGTCATCACCCCCGATGGCCAGGAACTGGGCAGCAATATGCTGGGCTGGCGACTGGCCAGTGGCTTTGTCCCCAGGTACGGTACCCGATCCTTTGTCCGCCACTGCCAACAGGCGGAAAACAAGGGCTTGCTGCTCAAGGTCTGCCCACTGGCCAGTGCCCGCCTCGATATCGACAACCCGGTGGACCTGCAGGCCTTCCTCGCGATGGCAAACACCGGGAACCTGGGCCGCACCCGTGGCTTTCTCCACACCAGCGGTATCGCCGATCGCCTGTCGCTCCTTGGCACCACTTTTTTACCCCGCGGAGTTACCCTAGATGCCAGTCTCTGACCTCAGCCCTGTTCTCAACCAGCTCCGGCACGGAGAGCTGGTTACCCGCCACCAGGCGCTGGCCCTGGCGGAAGCGCCCCTGGACCCACAGCTGCTGGCCACCGCCAGGGCGCTGCGGGACCAGGGCTTTGGCAATGTGGTGACCTACTCCCGCAAGGTGTTTATTCCCCTCACCCAGCTGTGCCGCGATGTCTGCCACTACTGCACCTTTGCCAAGACTCCCAAGCGATTGGACGCCCCCTATATGGCGGTGGACCAGGTCCTGGAGATCGCCCGCCAGGGCGCCCGCCTCGGCTGCAAGGAGGCGCTGTTCACCCTGGGGGAAAAGCCGGAGCTGCGCTACAGCGCGGCCCGCGCAGCCCTCGACAAGCTGGGCTTCGCCACCACCCTGGACTATGTGGCCCACGTCGCCGGGCTGGTGCTGAAGGAAACCGGACTGCTGCCCCATATCAATGCCGGCAATATGACAGCGGCAGAGATCGCCACCTTGCGCCGGGTCTCCGCCTCCATGGGTATCATGCTGGAATCCGCCGCCGACCGCCTGGGGGACAAGGGTATGCCCCACCACGGCTCCCCGGACAAGGTGCCCGCCACCCGTCTCGAAACCCTGGATCTGGCGGGGGAGGCCCGGGTTCCCTTCACCAGCGGCATCTTGACCGGCATTGGCGAAACCCGCCGCGAGCGCATCGAGAGCCTGCTGGCCCTGCGGGACTGCCACCGCCGGCACGGTCATCTGCAGGAGATCATTGTCCAGAATTTCCGCGCCAAGGCGGACACCAAAATGGCTTTGGCCCCGGAGCCGGACCTGGAGGAACTGCTGTGGACCCTGGCGGTAACACGGATCATCTTCGGCCCCGCCATGAGCATCCAGGTCCCCCCCAACCTCAGCCCGGGAGTGCTGCCGCAACTGGTGGCCGCGGGCATCAACGACTGGGGCGGCGTCAGCCCCCTCACTCCGGACCATGTCAACCCCGAGGCCCCCTGGCCCCACCTGGAGGAGCTGACCCGGGCCACCGCCCTGGCGGGCAAGCACCTCGACGAGCGCCTGACCATTTACCCCGCCTTCGTCCGTGAACCGGAGGTCTGGCTCGACCCCGCCCTGCGCACCCAGGTATTGCGGCTGCGGGACGGCGAGGGCCTGGCCCGCGCCGACACCTGGACCGCCGGCAATGACGACGCGCCACCCCACCCCCTGCTGCACGCGGTCACTGCCGCCACCGGCCCGGGGGAAGTGTCCGCTGAAGTCCTCGCCCTGGTGGCCAGGGCCAGTGCCGGCGAACGCCTTGAGGTGGCCGACATCGCCCGCCTGTTCCGCGCCCGGGGCAACGACTTCACCCATATCTGCCGGGCCGCCGACGCCCTGCGCCGGGCGGTGAACGGCGAGGTGGTGACCTATGTGGTCAATCGCAACATCAATTACACCAACATCTGCTATTTCAAGTGCACCTTCTGCGCATTTTCCAAGGGCAAGACCCACGATGACCTGCGGGGCAAACCCTACGATATCGACAGCGGGGAAATCCGCAGACGGGTGGCCGAGGCCTGGCGGCGGGGCGCCACCGAGGTCTGTCTGCAGGGGGGTATCCACCCGGACTACAGCGGCGCCAAGTACCTGGACATCCTGCGTCAGGTCCGGGCCGCGGAGCCGGCCATGCACATCCACGCGTTTTCCCCCCTGGAAGTCTGGCAGGGCGCGCAAACCCTGGGCATTCCCGTCGCCGACTTTCTGGGCCAGCTCAAGGCCGCCGGCCTCGGCACCCTGCCCGGCACCGCCGCCGAGGTGCTGGACGACCAGGTGCGCAAAGTGCTGTGTCCGGACAAGCTGGACACCGCCCAGTGGCTGGACGTGATCCGCACGGCCCACCAGCTGGGCTTCAGGACCACAGCCACCATCATGTACGGCCATGTCGACAACTACCACAACTGGGCCCGCCACCTGCTGGCGATTCGCGATCTGCAGCGGGAAACCGGCGGCTTCACCGAGTTCGTGCCCCTGCCCTTTGTCGCCGAGGAGGCCCCGGTCTACCGCCGCGGCCTGGCCCGGCAGGGGCCGACATTCCGTGAAGCTGTGCTGATGCACGCCATCGCCCGGCTGGTATTCCACGGTCTGATCCACAACATCCAGGCCTCCTGGGTAAAGCTCGGTCCGGATGGGGTGGCCGCCTGCCTGGCGGCCGGGGTCAACGACCTGGGGGGCACCCTGATGAACGAGTCCATCACTCGCGCCGCGGGGGCCCGCCACGGCCAGGAGTTCGGCCCGGAGCAAATGGACGCCCTGATCCTCAGTTGCCAGCGGGAGCCCCGCCAGCGCACCACCCTTTACCAAGAGGTGGCCAGGGCGCGACAGGAGGCCTCCTACAGCGCCCCGCCCCTGGCGGACATCCGCCTGATTCCGGTGGGCGTCGCCAGCGCCTGAGCTGGAGCCCCGCGGGCGGGAGCCCGCCATCCCGGCTATACTTGGTTTCCCCGGCGAACGCCCGCGGCGTACCTCCGGGCCCGCAACCACAACAATGACGGAGTCGCTTATGAACCGCACCCTGATAACCCTGATCCTGGCCGCCCTCCCCCTGGGGGCTGTCACCACCCCGGCCCTGGCGGACGACGCCGCGGCGGTCAAGGTCCTGGCCGGCGTCATGGCCGGACTAAACCACTTCCCCTCTGCGGAGGAAAAGGAGCAGCTGAGCGGGATCGCCGGCGACATGGACAACTCCGAGGCGGTGCGCACCATCGCCCTGGCTCTCCGCGACATGCAACACAGTGTCGCCCCCGCCGCCAAGGACAGGCTGGTGGCGATCGCCGCCAGTGACGAGGCCAGCGCCGAGGTGCGCCAGCTGGCGGATATTCTGGCGGACCTCAACCACGTACCCAGCGCCGAGGCCAAAGCACAGCTGGAAGCCCTGCAATAGGCTCGGCGAACCACAAGCCAGAGCCCCCTCGACACAGACCGCCATTGCCTGGAGTTCAAGCAACCGTGATCACCCTGTACCACGCTTTTGAATCCCGCTCCTTCCGGGTGCTGTGGACCCTGGAGGAGCTGGGGCTGCCCTACCAGCTGGAGCAGGTGACCATGCCCGCCCGCAAACAGCCGGGCTATTTGGCCATCAACCCCCTGGGCACCGTGCCAACCTTTGTCGACGGCGACCTGCGAATGACGGAATCCACCGCCATCTGCCTGTACCTGGTGACCAAGTACGGCCCCACACCCCTGGCGGCAACCCCGGACGAGGGTGCGGCCTATGGCGACTTTCTCAACTTCACCACCTACGGCGAAGCCACCCTGACCTTTCCCCAAACCCTGTATGTGCGCTACAAAATGCTGGAGCCCCACAAGAACCTGGGGGCTGCAGCGGACGACTACAAACAGTGGTTTTTGGCCCGTCTGGCCCTTCTGGAAGCCACCCTGGAAACCAACACCTATGTCTGCGCCGGCCGTTTCACCGCCGCCGATATCAGCGTCAGTTACGCCCTCAAGCTGGCGGGCCACATGGGCTACGGCCATCGCCTGCCGGAGCTGGCCAAGGCCTACTGGGCCAGACTGCAGGAGCGCCCCGGCTACCAGCGGGCAATGGCCCGGCAAAGCTAGCCGGACACGGCACTCGCAAGGTTGGACGACAAGCCGGATGTAGTGCTATCGGCGGCCAAATCAATCAACGGTTCTTTAAATCCCTACTTGTGTGTAAAAAGAGAATCCCACTCTCAGCCATCGGAGAAACCCATGAAAGTGCTCATCGACAAGCAACGCTGCCAGGGCCACGCCCTGTGCGCCTACAACTCACCCGACCTGTTCCACCTCAACGACCAGGGCTACAACGACATGGACTCCTTTGAGGTGCCCGCCGGCCAGGAAGAGGCCGCTCGCCGCGGCGCCGCGGCCTGCCCCGAGGGGGTGCTGACCATCGTCGAAGACTGACGCACCCCGCGCCTACGCCGCCAGGCTGACGAAGTCGGATCAGGGGTCCGCACAGGGCCGGAAGCGAACCAGGGGGGTACCGTCCACCTGCTCGAACGCCACCACAACCGGCAGTCCCACCCGCAGTTGCGCCTCGTCACAGGCCACCAGATTGCCAATCATCCGCGGACCATCGTCGAGATCCACCACCGCGATGGTGATGGGTGCAAACCCCCGCTGGTGAGGGTCCTGGCCACTGCGGTCGATGGTGAAGGCGTAGACCTTTCCCCTGGGGGATGCCTCCCGCCAGCTCCAGTCATCCCCCAGGCAGTGGGGGCAGTGGCTGCGGGGGTAGAAGAAAAAGCCATCCCGGGGACAGTGCTGCAGGTGCAGGCGCCCCTCCCGGGCGGCGGCAAAGAAGGGCTCACTCACCGGGGTGATCAGCGGCAATGGCCTGCCATCTTGGGCATAGACTTGCATAAGGGTCTCCGCTTAGTGCTGTTTCAATTTAATTTTGGCCAGATCGGATTGGTGTAGGAGCCCGGCCTCCGGGTGAACAGAGGTGGGAAATACGCCCTATTGGTTTCGCATCACCACCCTTCGCCCGGAGGAGAGCCTGCCCCGCGAGCGGAGCGAGTGCCCTGGGTGCCGGGCTCCTACAATAGAACCGGAGCATAGGCAGTATCAAATTGAAAGCGTATTAGGGGGGCATCCGATTACTGGCCTTCGAGGATGACGGCCACCTGTTCCGACAGCATACCCCCGGAGCCGCTGACAAAGGCGCGGTCGCAGCTGGCCAGCTGTCTGGCTTCGGCCCGGCCCTGGATCTGGCGCACCGCCTCCACAAAATGGCTCAGCCCGCCGGCCATGCGCGGCTGACCGAAGCTGAGCTGGCCGCCGTGGGTATTCAGCGGCCAGTCGCCGCCAAAGCGCATGTCCCGCTCGCTGACAAAGCCCTGGCCCTGGCCCGGCTTGCAGAAGCCCGCGCTCTCGATGGCCAGCAGCACGGTAATGGTAAAGCTGTCGTAGATACAGGCCAGGTCGATGGCCTCCCTGGCCATGCCCGCCATGCGAAACGCCTGCTCCGCCGCCCGGGCGATGGGGGACACCAGCATATCGGGCATAAAGGTGATGCTTTTGTGGGTCAGGTACTCGCCAAAGCCGCTGATGTACGCCGGCCGGTGGGGGGACTTGCCTGCCCTTGCCGCGCTGGTGATCAACAGCGCCGCACCGCCATCGCAGGGCATCACGATTTCCAGCAGCTTGATGGGGTCGGCGATATAACGGGAGGCCATCACCTCGTCCACGGTGATGGGTTTGCCGTGGAAAATGGCGTTGGCATTGGCCTGGGCATTGTCCCTGTGGTGTACCGAGATCTTTGCCAGGACCCGCTCGTCGAGACCATAGGTGGCGCGGTAGCGCTGGGCCGCCATGGCGTAGCTGGGCACCGCCGCCACCAGCCCTGCGGGAATCTCGAACTGGGCCTGGGGCGAGCCCCAGGCGTCGCCGCCCATATAAATCAAGCCGGGCAACCTGGCGGG
>CAZWUP010000143.1:0-5185 GCA_964637045.1 uncultured Porticoccaceae bacterium
TGCTGACACCGGTGATCACCGATATGAAGGATGCCGCCAGCGGCCTGCGCTGGTGTGTCGGCGAAATGGAGCGCCGCTACAAACTGATGGCCGCCATGGGGGTGCGCAACCTGGCGGGCTACAACCGCAAGGTGGAAGACGCCATCCGCGCCGGGCACCCAATCCCCGACCCCATGTGGCGCCACGACCCCACCTCCGGGGTGTTTGCCGACGGGGAGATTCCCGACCCCCCGACCCTGGAAAAGCTGCCCTATATCGTGGTGGTGATCGACGAATTCGCCGATATGATGATGATCGTCGGCAAAAAGGTGGAGCAGCTGATCGCCCGCATCGCCCAGAAGGCCAGGGCCGCGGGTATTCACCTGATTCTCGCCACCCAACGGCCGTCGGTGGATGTGATCACCGGCCTGATCAAGGCCAATGTGCCCACCCGCATCGCCTTCCAGGTGTCCTCCAAGATCGACTCCCGCACCATTCTCGACCAGGGGGGTGCCGACCAGCTCCTCGGCCACGGGGACATGCTCTATCTGCCTGCCGGCACCAGTGTCCCGATCCGGGTTCACGGGGCCTTTGTCGACGACCACGAGGTGCACAAGGTGGTTGCCGACTGGAAAAAGCGGGGAGTGCCCAGGTACCTGGACGACATCACCGACGAGGGTGCCACCGGCGCCATCCCGGTGCCCGGCTACAGCGACGGTGACGGTGGCGAGGAGGGGGACCCGGAGTCGGACGCCCTCTACGACGAAGCCGTGGCCTTTGTCATCGAAAGCCGCAAGGCGTCCATCTCCTCTGTGCAGCGCAAGCTGCGCATAGGCTACAATCGCGCCGCACGGCTGATCGAAGCCATGGAGAACGCCGGTGTGGTCAGCGCCATGAACACCAATGGCAGTCGCGAAGTACTTGTACCCAACCACAGGGGTTAATGCCAATGCCATCACTGCTCCGTTATCTGCCCCTGGTGCTGGGCTTTGTCGCCACTTTCGCCGCTGCCGGCGGCGTCCACCAGCCCGCCAGCAGCAACAGCCTGCAGAGCCTGCTGGCGCCACTGGCATCCCTGTCCGCCGATTTTCGCCAGGTGATCAGCGACGGCGAGGGGTATGAAATTCAGGCGCTGACCGGCACCATGGATGTGGCCAGGCCGGGCAAGGTGTACT
Source organism: uncultured Porticoccaceae bacterium (assembly GCA_964637045.1). Classification (GTDB taxonomy): domain Bacteria; phylum Pseudomonadota; class Gammaproteobacteria; order Pseudomonadales; family Porticoccaceae; genus CAYXXZ01. Next base: position 1,155 of record CAZWUP010000143.1, read on the forward strand.
GGAAGAGTGCCCCTCCCTATGAGCAGCTGGTGGTGTCCGACGCCACTACCCTGTGGCTCTACGATGCCGATCTGGAGCAGGTGACGGTGCGCCCCTTTGACCACGATATCGCCCGCACCCCGGCGGTGCTGTTTATCGGCGATGTCCAGGAGCTGGACGACAAGTTCAGGGTCAGCAGTCTGGACACCGACGGGGGCACCACCTACACCCTGGTGCCGGTGGACGAGGGGGCTCTCTACCAGCGCCTGACCCTGACTTTCAAGGGTGCTACGCCCACCGCCATGACCCTCTGGGACACCCTGGGCCAGCAGACCCGGATCGACTTCAGCAACGTCAAACTGAACCAGCCGGTGCCGGACTCCCGTTTCACCTTTGCCATTCCCGACGGGGTGGATGTGCTCTACGATGAATGAATCCCTGTTTGGGCAGACTCCCTACCAGCCTCTGGCGGCGCGGATGCGGCCCCGGAACCTGGATGAGTTTGCCGGCCAGGACCATGTGCTGGGGGAGGGCAAGCCGCTGCGGGAGGCGATTCTCAAGGGCCACCTCCACTCGATGATCTTCTGGGGTCCCCCGGGAGTGGGCAAAACCACCCTGGCGCGGATGATCGCCAGCTATGGCGAGGCCCATTTCGAAACCCTGTCCGCAGTGCTGGCCGGGGTCAAGGATATCCGCGAGGCCATCGCCCGGGCCCAGGCCCAGCGGGCCGGGGCGGGTCGCAAGACAGTGCTCTTTGTGGACGAGATCCACCGCTTCAACAAGTCCCAGCAGGACGCCTTTTTGCCTTACGTGGAAAACGGCACCGTGATCCTGATGGGGGCGACCACCGAAAACCCCTCCTTCGAACTCAACAACGCCCTGCTGTCCCGCTGCCGGGTCTATGTCTTCCGCAGCCTGGAAACCCCCGCCATTCTCCGCCTCTTGCAGGCCGCCCTCGACGACAGGGAGCGGGGCCTGTGCGCCGCCCTGGAGATCGATCCCCGTGTGCTCGAAGAGCTGGCGGAAGTGGCCGATGGCGACGCCCGCCGGGCCCTCAACCTGTTGGAGATCGCCAGCGATCTGGCGGAGGACAACCGGGTAACCCGGGAGACCCTGGCGGAAATTCTGGTGACCGATGTGCGCCGCTTCGACAAGGGGGGGGAGGATTTCTACAACCAGATATCCGCCCTCCACAAGGCGGTGCGGGGCTCTTCCCCGGATGCGGCGCTGTACTGGCTGGCGCGGATGCTGGATGGCGGCTGTGATCCCCTCTATATTGCCCGCCGGGTGGTGCGCATGGCCAGCGAGGACATCGGTATCGCAGACCCCCGCGGCCTGGCCCTGGCCCTGGCCGCCTGGGACGTGCAGCAGCGGCTCGGCTCTCCGGAAGGGGAGCTGGCCATCGCCCAGGCGGTGGTGTACCTGGCGGTGGCCCCCAAGAGCAATGCGGTGTACAAGGCCTTCGGCCGGGTCATGGCGGAGGTGCGCCAGCAACCCAGTTACGAGGTGCCCCTGCATATCCGCAACGCCCCCACCAAGCTGATGAAGTCTCTGGACTACGGGGCCGAGTACCGCTATGCCCACGACGAGCCCGACGCCTTTGCCGCGGGAGAGAACTATTTTCCCGAGGAGCTGGCCGACGCCCGCTACTACTTCCCCGGTGACCAGGGCCTGGAGAAAGCCATCGGCGACAAGCTCGCCCGCTTTCGCGAGGCCAATGCCCGCAGCCCCCAGCGCCGCTACGGGGGTAAGTCGTGAGTCCGTGGCTGGCAGTGGCCCTGGGCGGCGCCCTGGGGGCGCTCGGCCGCTACGGGGCCAACGGCCTGTTGTTTTCCCTTGCCGCCGGCCGCTTTCCACTGGGCACCTTGGTGGTCAATGTCAGTGGCTCCATCGCCATGGGGGTACTCTATGTGTTGATCATCGAAAAGGGCATCCTTCCCGCCGAGTGGCGCAACCTGTTGATGGTGGGCTTTCTCGGTGCCTTTACCACATTCTCGGCGTTCTCGCTCGACGCCCTGGCTTTGTGGCAAAATGGCCACCTATTACTGGCCCTGGCCTATGTTTTTGGCTCCCTGATCCTCTGCCTGGGGGGTATCGCCCTGGCCATTTTCATTACCCGACTTATCTGATACTGGAAACCTGAACCCCAATGCTGGATCCCAAACTCGTTCGCGCCGAACCCGAAGCCGTCGCCCTGGCCCTGGCCAAAAGAGGCTTTGCCCTGAATGTCGATTACCTCAAGGAGTTGGAAGCCCAGCGCCGGGAGGCTCAGGAGCAAACCCAGCACCTGCAGGCCGAGCGCAACGCCTACGCCAAGACCATGGGCAAGGAGATGGCCGCCGCCAGGGCCGAGGGCCGTGACACCGAGCCCCTCAAGGCCCGGGGGGAGGCGCTGAAAAAGGCCTGCCAGGATGCGGAGACCCGGTTGGCTGCAATCCAGGATCGCCTTGAAAACTACCTCCAGGAAGTGCCCAATATCCCCGATGCCGAGGTGCCCGATGGCGGCACTGAGGACGATAATGTGGAACTACGCCGCTGGGGCGAGCCCCGGGTATTCGATTTCCCGGTGGTGGACCATGTGGACCTGGGCCACCGCCGCGGCCAGCTGGATTTTGAAACCGCCGTCAAAATCAGCGGCTCCCGTTTTGCGGTGATGCGCGGGGATATCGCCCGCCTGCACCGGGCGCTGATCCAGTTTATGCTCGACATCCATATCGAGGAGCACGGCTACCGGGAAGTCAATGTTCCCTATCTGGTCAATCGCGATTCCCTGTTTGGTACCGGTCAGCTGCCCAAGTTTGAGGACGATCTGTTCAAGCTGGCGGACGAGCGCGACCTTTATCTGATCCCCACGGCGGAGGTGCCGGTCACCAATATCCATCGCGACGAAATTATCGACGGCGAGCTGCCGGTTAAACTGGTCTGCCACAGCCCCTGTTTTCGCAGCGAGGCGGGCAGCTACGGCAAGGACACCCGGGGCTTGATTCGCCAGCATCAGTTCGAGAAGGTGGAGCTGGTGCAATTCGCCCGCCGCCAGGACTCCGATGCCGCGCTGGAGGCCCTCACCGGCCACGCGGAAAATATTCTCAAAAGGCTCGAGTTGCCGTTTCGCACCATGATTCTCTGTGGCGGCGATATCGGTTTCTCCGCCGCCCGCACCTATGATATCGAGGTTTGGGTCCCCTCCCAGAACAAGTACCGGGAGATCTCCTCCTGCAGCAACTTTCGGGACTTCCAGGCCCGCCGCCTCAAGGCCCGCTGGCGCAACCCGGACAGCGGCAAGCCGGAGTTGGTGCACACCCTCAACGGCTCTGGCCTGGCGGTGGGCCGCACCCTGCTGGCGATTCTCGAAAACCATCAACAGGAGGACGGCAGTGTGGCAATCCCCAAAGCCCTGCAGCCCTGGATGGGTGGCCGGAATCGCATCCTGGCGCCCTGATGGACTACCTGCCGCTGTTTCACGACCTCCGGGGCAGGACATGCCTGGTGGTGGGGGGCGGTGAGATCGCCCTGCGCAAGCTGCGCCCGTTGCTGGAGGCCGGTGCCAGGGTGGTGGTGGTTGCCCCCGAGATCCGCCAGGGCATTCGCGAGTTGGCCGCAGACGGCTCGCTGGCGCTGGTGGAGCGGCCCTTTGCCCCCGGCGATGTGGACGGCAAGGCGCTGGTGATTGCCGCCACCAGTGATGATGGGGTGAACCGAGAGGTGTCCCGGCGGGCTCAGGCGGGCAATATTCCCGTCAATGTGGTGGACAACCCGGCGCTGTGCTCGGTGATTTTTCCCGCCATTGTCGATCGCTCCCCGGTGCAGCTGGCCATCAGTACCGGCGGCGCCGCCCCGGTGCTGGCGCGGCTGTTGCGGGGTCGCCTGGAGGCCCTGCTGCCCGCCGCCTACGGCAATTTGGCCAGGCTGGCGGAGAGCTTTCGCCCCCGGGTGAAGGCCCGCATCCCCGGGGAGGCCGGGCGCCGTGCCTTCTGGGAGCAGGTGTTCGAGGGGCGGGTGGCGGAAGCCGCCCTGCGGGGCGACCTGGCCACCGCCGAGCAGCTGCTGGAAGC
>CAZWUP010000143.1:5195-7421 GCA_964637045.1 uncultured Porticoccaceae bacterium
CGTTGCCCGCGGCGAGGTGTATCTGGTGGGCGGCGGTCCCGGCGATCCGGACCTGCTCACCTTTCGCGCCCTGCGCCTGATGCAGCAGGCGGATATCGTGCTCTACGACCGGCTGGTGTCGACGGAGGTGCTCAACCTGGTGCGCCGGGACGCCGAGCGCATTTATGTGGGCAAGACCGCCGGGGATCACCCGGTGACCCAGGACAATATCAATCGCAAGCTGGTGGAGTTCGCCAGCCAGGGCCACCGGGTGCTGCGTCTGAAGGGCGGCGACCCCTTTATTTTTGGCCGCGGTGGCGAGGAGATCGAGCACCTCGCCGACCACGGCATTCCCTTTCAGGTGGTGCCGGGGATCACCGCCGCCTCTGGTTGTGCCAGCTATGCGGGCATTCCCCTCACCCACAGGGACTTCGCCCAGTCGGTGCGCTTCGTGGCCGGCCATCGCAAAAACGAGCAGCTCAATCTGGACTGGCCACAGCTGGTGACCCCGGGGCAGACCCTGGTGTTTTATATGGGCCTCAACAGCCTGGAGACCATCAGTGCCCAGCTGGTGGCCCATGGCATGGATCCCGGCACCCCGGCGGCCCTGGTGGAAAAGGGCACCTCCCCCGGGCAGCGGGTGATGGTGGGCACCATCCTCACCCTGCCGGAGGTCGTCCGCGCCAGTGGCGCCAGGGCGCCGACCCTGATTATCGTCGGCGGGGTGGTATCCCTCAGGGGCAAGCTGGACTGGTTTACCCAACAGGCGGCAAGGTAGGCTCCAGGGCGGGGCAAGTGTTCGCCGCGGGTGCCGTTTCGGCGCGGTGGCTGTGGCGCGCTATCGCGGCGCCGCCCGGAGCACCGCCGGCCGGGCACTGGGGATGCCCGTCGTGCATGCTGCCGGAGCGGCGAAGAATTTGTTACCATGGGCAGCTAACATGTCTGTTTATCAATGTCAGTGACGCCAATTCAGCAGGGGTGCCGTTCGGCAGCCCGCCATTACTTTGGAGAGACTATGAAATTTACCGGTACCGAACGCTATGTGGCGACCGAAGACCTGCAGATGGCGGTCAATGCCGCCGTCGCCCTGCAGCGGCCGCTGCTGATCAAGGGGGAGCCGGGCACCGGCAAGACCCTGCTGGCGGAGGAGGTGGCCGCATCCCTGGGCATGCCGCTGATCTCCTGGCATATCAAGTCCACCACCAAGGCTCAGCAGGGCCTGTACGAGTACGATGCGGTGTCTCGCCTGCGGGACTCCCAGCTGGGGGACGAGAAGGTCCACGACATCGCCAACTACATCAAAAAGGGCAAGCTGTGGGAGGCCTTCACCGCAGACCAGAGGTCGGTGCTGTTGATCGACGAGGTGGACAAGGCCGATATCGAGTTCCCCAACGACCTGTTGCTGGAGCTGGACCGCATGGAGTTTCACGTCTATGAAACCGGCCAGACCATCAAGGCCCAGAATCGCCCGGTGGTGATCATCACCAGCAACAATGAGAAGGAGCTGCCGGACGCTTTCCTCCGCCGCTGCTTTTTCCACTTTATCAAGTTCCCCGACCGGGAGACCATGCAGGACATTATCGACGTCCACTTTCCCGATATCAAAAAGACCCTGGTCAACGAGGCCCTGGATGTGTTTTTCGACGTGCGCCAGATTCCCGGCCTGAAGAAAAAGCCCTCCACCTCCGAGCTTATCGACTGGCTCAAGCTGCTGATGTCCGACGACATTCCCGACGAGATTCTCAAAAACCGCGACCCCACCAAGGCTATCCCGCCCCTGTACGGCGCGCTGCTGAAAAATGAACAGGATGTGCATTTGCTGGAGCGCCTGGCATTTATGGCGAGAAGGGCAGGGCGCTGATGCTGCTGAAATTCTTCGAAGGTCTGCGCAAGGCGGGTGTTCCGGCATCCCTTAAAGAGCTGCTGACCCTGCTGGAGGCCCTGGAGCAGCATGTGGCCTTTGGCAGTCTGGACGATTTCTACCTGTTGTCCCGCACCTGCCTGGTCAAGGACGAAAAGTACTACGACCGCTTCGACCGGGCCTTCGCCCTGTATTTCAAGGAATTGGAAACTCTGGACGACTTTCTCGAGGCGCTGATCCCGGAGGACTGGCTGCGCAAGGAGTTCGAGAAGAGTTTGACCGAGGAGGAAAAGGCCAAGATCGAAAGCCTGGGTGGGCTGGATAAGCTGATCGAGGAGTTCAAGAAGCGCCTCGAGGAGCAGAAGGGCCGCCACCAGGGGGGCAAC
>CAZWUP010000144.1:0-7402 GCA_964637045.1 uncultured Porticoccaceae bacterium
GGGTAGCGGTGAGCAACAGCAGTCCCGGGACCTGCTCCGCCAGCCCCTCGATGCACTGGTACTGGGGGCTGACCTGCTCCGGGCTCCAACGCAGGTGATGGGCTTCATCCACCACCAGCAGGTCCCAGCCCGCCGCGACGGCCTGCTGGCGACGCTCGGGCCGGGCCACCAGAAAATCCAGACTGCACAACACCAGCTGGGCGGATTCAAAGGGGTTTGCGTCATCCTCGAGGGCTGCGGCCAGCGCCTCCGACTCGTCGTCCCCTTGCCCCACCAGGTTCCGACAGCGCTCCTCGTCGAGAATGGTAAACATCAGATTGAAACGCCGCAGCATCTCCACCAGCCACTGGTGAACCAGGCTGTCGGGCACCACGATCAACACCCGGCCGGCGCGGCCGGTGAGCAGCTGCTGGTGGACGATCAGACCCGCCTCGATGGTTTTGCCCAACCCCACCTCGTCCGCCAACAGCACCCTCGGGGCGTGACGGCCCGCCACTTCGCTGGCGATATAAAACTGGTGGGGCAGCAACTGGGCCCGGGCCCCCAGCAGGCCCGGGGTGGCCACCTGCTGCAGGCGGCGCTGGTGCTCCAGGGTCTGGCGGCGGAGGATAAAGCGGGGCAGTGAGTCCAGCTGGCCGGAGAACAGGCGGTCCTGGGGCTTGCTGAACTGCACAAAGCTGTCCAGTTCCAGCTCGTCCACCCGCACCTGCTGGCGATCATCGAGGCCGCACAGATAGACCAGTCGCCCCGCCTCCTCTGCCACCGCGGCGACGGTAAGCTGGTGGCCATCGTGGAGCCGGATACGATCCCCTTCCCGATACTGGACCCGGTTGAGGGGGGCGCTGTCCACCGCGTAGGTGCGGTGTTCGCCAATGGCGGGAAAACTCACTTCAACCCGGCGCTGGGCACAGGAGACGACGATGCCGAGGCCGGCTTCGGGCTCGGTGCTGCTCACCCAGCGCTGACCGGGGATAAAGGACAACTTGCTCAAAACGCGAGACTCTCATGACTGTTTGCCGGGGGCCTGCATGATATAGGCTTGCCGCCCGAATGGCACCCCGCCACCATAACAGGGATAATACCCGGCCACCGGGGACGCGCTTCCCACCTTTCAGCAAACCACAGGATTGACCATGACCACCAGTGAATTCACCACCACCGAAGAACAAGCCTCCTACGGCATTGGCCTGCAAATGGGCCAGCAACTGCAGGGGGTATTCTCCGGAGTGTCCCTGGCCGCCGCCCTGGCGGGCATCCAGGATGCCTTTGCCGGCAAGCCGCCGCGCATCGACAGCGACAAGATCAATGCCGCCTTTGCCATTATCCAGAATCAACTCAAAGCCCAGGAAGCCGCCAAGACTCAGGAACTGGCCGGCGAAGGCGAGGCATTCCTGGCCGCCAACGCCCAGCGCCCCGAGGTGGTGGTCACCGCCTCCGGCCTGCAGTATGAAATCTTGAGCAGTGGCAGTGGCGCCACTCCCACCGCCGCCAGCACGGTGCGCACCCACTATCGGGGCACCCTGATCAACGGCACTGAGTTCGACAGCTCCTACAAGCGCAACCAGCCGGCGGAATTCCCCGTGCAAGGGGTGATCGGCGGCTGGACCGAGGCCCTGCAATTAATGACCGTGGGCTCCAAGTGGAAGCTCTACATCCCCTACCAGCTGGCCTACGGCGAGCGCGGCGCCGGTGGCGCCATCGGCCCCTATCAGGCGCTGATCTTCGAGATCGAGTTGCTGGATATCGTGTAACTGGTCAGCATATCCTCACCTCGCACGACAGTGGGCACCAGTGCTGAATAGTGAGGATATCGTTTGACACCTCCAGGCCTCCTCGCTGGGCTCAGGCCTGGGGCGGTTGGATATAGCGCACCCGGGCACCGAACCCGTCCTCGGCCCTGTCCGTCATCGGCGGCCCCACCGAAAGCAGGCAGATGCCCGGGGGCGGCGGCAGCGCCGACCAGATCAGCCGGCCCGCCGTGTCGATGTCCATGAACTGCTTGTGCATCTCCCTGCGCACCTCCACGAAGGGCCAGCGCTCCCGGGGCAGATTGGCATTTTTCACCGACCCCGGGGTGTCGATGCCCCCCGGGCGCAGGGCCGTCACCCAGCACTTGGGGCGCCGCGCCGCCAGCTCGCGGCTGACCACATCGGCCCAGTACTCGACGCCGATCTTGGCGGCGGCGTAGGTGGCCAGGCCCTCGATGGGCAGGGTGGTGGCGCCGCTGGACATCAGCACCAGGCCCACCTCGCAGTCCAGGTGCCGGGCAGCACTGAGGAAGGCCTCCCCCAGCACCAGGGGCGCGGCGGCATTGGCCAGCACTGCGCTCTGATAGCTGGCACTGTCGAGGGTACCGATCAGGCCGACACCATCAGACGAATAGGCGTTGTGGATGAAGATTGCCCTGCTCCCGGCAAAGCCGGCCAGCTCCCGGGCAAAGTGCTCGCGCACCCGCTGCCAGCCGGCGGGGTCGGCGATATCGGTAATCAGCGTTTCGTAGTCCGGGTGCTGACGGCGCGAGATGTTGACGATGCGGGCATCGGCGTAGGGGACGTGGCGGGCCAGCCCCAGGCCGAGGCCCCCGGTGGCGCCGCTGATCCAGACAAGGGTTTCCGCCATAGCGTATCTCCTGTGGTTTGGTGGGGTGCCGCGGCGTTCAGGACGCGGACGGCAAGGCCTTGCGCAGTGCCGCCAGGGTGTCCCCCTGGGCCTGGCGCGCCACCCGGGAGGTGTGCATATTCTCGAAACCGTGGAAGGCACCGGGATAGACATGCAGCTCCACGGCCACCCCGGCGCGCCCCAGGCGGCGGCCGTAGGCCAGGCATTCATCGACAAACAGATCCAGGCCACCACTGTAGAGAAAGGCCGGTGGCAGGCCCGCCAGGTCCTCCGCCCGCGCCGGGCTGGCGTAGGGGGACACCCCCGGCGTCCCGGGCTCACCACCCAGCAGAGATGACCAGCCGAAGTAATTGGTGGCGCGGGTCCAGATAAACTCTCCGGTGCAGGGGTTGGGCTCGGCCTCCACACAGGTGCGGTCGTCGAGCATGGGGCAGATCAGGAACTGGTGACAGAGGGAAACCTCGCCCCGGTCCCGAGCCAGCAGGGCCAGGGAGGCCGCCAGGCCGCCGCCGGCGCTCTCCCCCATCACCGCGATGCGGGCCGGGTCCACCCCCAGGTCAGCGGCACAGTGGTGCAGCCAGTGCAACCCCGCGTAGCAGTCCTCGATGGGTGCCGGGTGGGGGTGCTCCGGCGCCAGGCGGTAATCCACGGACACCAGCACACAGCCCAGCTCGGCAACCAGCTTGCGGTTGCGGGCATCCATCATCTCCGGGGTGCCGGAGACCATGCCGCCACCGTGGCAATGGTAGATTGCAGCGGCCCCCTCCGCCTGCTGCCGCGGCCGGTAGACCAGCAGGCGCAGGCTGGTGCCGTCGGGACCAGGCACCCGCAGCTCGTCGAGGGTGACGGCGTCACCTCCGGCGCCCTCCCGGCCAAACTGCTCCAGGGTGCGGGCCCGCTGCCTGGGCAGGGTGGTGGCGTTGAGGTCCACCGTGGGCCAGGCGTCGAGCATGGGCAGCAGTTCGGGGTCAACCAGGTGGCGGGTGGTCATGGCGATATCCTTATTGGCGTTGGTGGTGATCGGCACGGCTTTGGCAATTCTCATCGGCAGCGCCTAGAATCGAGGCCGAGCAAGAATTCAGATAGACATTAGAAGGGAACACCCCATGACCGCGCAAGCCCTTGCCCACCACACCAATCCCGCCGCCGAGATCTTTGACACCCTGGTCAGGGAGCGCAAATCCGTCCGCGCCTTCCGCCCGGACCCGGTGCCCCGAGAGCTGATCGAACACCTCCTCGAGCTCTGCGGCCAATCCGCCTCCAACTGCAATACTCAGCCCTGGCGGGTGGAGATCGTCAGCGGGGAGACCAAGGCAGCGCTGAGCGCCGCCCTGTGGGCGGACGCCCAGCACATGCAAACCTCGGCGGATATCCCCTATCTGCGGGAGCACTACCCGGAGGACTTTGTGCGCCGCCAGATCGACCACACCCAGTGCCAGTACGACACCTACGGCATCAGCCGGGAGGACATGGCGGGGCGCATGGGCATTCTCCAGCGCAACATGAATTTCTTTGGCGCACCCCACACCGCCATGTTGCTGATGCCGGCCTTCGGCAACGAGCGCGAGGCCGCCGACCTCGGCCTGTTCGCCCAGACGTTTATGCTCGCCCTCACCGCCCACGGCCTGGCCTCGGTGCCCCAGACCGCGGTGGGCCTGTTCGCCGGGCCCATCCGCCGGGTGCTTGGCTACCCGGACGACCACCAGCTGCTGTTCGCCGTCTCGTTTGGCTACGAGGACAGCGGCAATCCCGAGGCGCGCCTGGAGCAGGAGCGGGAGCCGCTGACCAGCTGGGTGCGCTTTCACCACTGACGGGGCTGGAGTTGATAAGCCAGGGACGCTGGGCTTATCCTGATGACCATTGCCACAATCCTGTGGCGGACCCGGCCCCCGGTTCCACGACACCAATAACGATTATGGAAGGGCTTTTTGTATGGCAGACCCGAATCCCGCGACAACCCTGAACCCGCCCCCCGGGAGCAGCCTGATCGAAACCTATCTCGCCGCGGGCCGCCTGCGCCCCGCCGCCACCATGATGGTGTGGACGGACACCGGACTCCACCAGACCACCCTCTCGGAAACCCTGGCCCAGGGTGCAGCCCTGGCCGCCGGACTGCGCACCCTGGGGGTGGGCCCCGGGGATGTGATCGCCACGCAACTGCCCCAGAGCCTGGAGCTGGCCGCAACCTATGTGGCGGCGGCCTACCTGGACGCCGTGGTGCTGTCCATCGTGCCCGCCTTCGGTGCCGCGGAGCTGGCCTACATCCTCCGGGAATCCGCCGCCCGGGTGCTGATCACCCGCCCCGCCTACCGGGGGGTCGACAGTCGCCAGCGGGTGCTCGACTGTGGCGATCTGCCCGCCCTCGCCCACCATATCGTCACCGGCACCGCCGCCAGTTCCGGCACCCTGGCCTACGCCGACCTGCTGGCCACCCGCCCCGCGGCCCGGGTCCCCGCCGCCACCCGCGGCCCAGAGGCGGTGAGCTTTCTCTGCTACACCTCGGGCACCACCTCGGCGCCCAAGGGGGCGATGCACAACTTCCGCTCCATGTATGCGGAAATCATCGGCATCGAGCGGCTGATGGGCAAGACCGCCGAGGGGGTCACCATGAGCCCCTGGCCCGCGGGCCATGTGGCCGGGGCGCTGATGGTATTGCGCTTCCTGATGTGTGGCCGCACCCTGGTGCTGATGGACCACTGGGACGCCAAGGCCGCCGCCGACCTGATGGAGAAACACAGCGCCAGTTTTGGCAGCGGTACCCCCTTCCACCTCAGCGGCCTGTTGGATGCCGCCGATGCGGCCGGCCATGCCCTGGCCAACCTGACCTCCTTCCAGAGCGGCGCCGCGCCGGTGCCACCCTCCCTGGTGGCCCGCTGCAATGACCGCGGCATCGCCCTGTTCCGCTCCTACGGCTCCACCGAGCACATCACCTCCACCTATGGCGCCGCCAGCGACCCCCTGGAAAAGCGCCTGCACACCGAGGGCCGCGTCGTGCCCGGCGCCGAGGTGCGGGTGTGCGACGACGACGGCAACTTCCTGCCCCAGGGGGTGGATGGCGAAATCGTCAGCCGCGGCCTCGACCTGTTCCTCGGCTACACCCGGGAGGAATTGAACCGGGAGGCCTTCCTGCCCGGCGGCTGGTACCGCAGTGGCGATATCGGCCACCTGGACGCCGAGGGCTACCTGGTGATCACCGACCGCAAGAAGGACATCATCATCCGCGGCGGCGAGAATATTTCCTCCCGGGAGATCGAGGATCACCTCCACGCCCACCCGGCGGTGGCGGAAGTGGCCGCGGTGGCCGCCCCGGACGAGCGCCTGGGGGAAATTGTCTGTGTGTTTGTGGTGTTGCGCCCGGGCACCGGCATCGACATACCCGAGATCGAACGCTGGTTCCGCGAGCGCGGGTTGTCGCGGCGCAAGGTGCCGGAGCGGCTGGAAATTGTCGCCGCCCTGCCGCGCAATACCACCGGCAAGGTACTGAAGCAGGAGTTGCGCAAGGTGTTAAGGGAAGGTGTCCAGTGTTGACAGCTGAGTCGGTTGGCGAAACACCGCCCAAGCCCAAGCCCAGTATAGGCTGCCCTCACGCCCACCCAGCCTCGAAGTGAGCTGGGGTAAAGGTGTCGAGATGCCCAACTCTGTGATCTTAAGCGTCCAGTAATGACCTGTTGGCAAAGGACCCATCCCCAATAATATGGTTTACAGACGCAAAGCGAGAAAGAATTTTGCACCCGGCCAACCACCAAACCAGCGGCAGCTGAACCACACCGGCCACCACCTGGTGCGCAGGTTGCGCCCGGCCACACAATTTGACACACGAGTCCAATAATCATGCGCCCCATCCGACCCGACGACGACATCATGATCCTGGCGGAAAAGGACACCTGCCCCTTCCATATCGGCGCCTACCAGCGCTATCAGGTGCCGGCGGCGGAGCGCCCCGGCTTCCTGGCCCGGGTGCGGGAGCACTTCGCCAAGCGCCTGCCCGCCACCCCCCTGCTGTGCCGACTGGTGGAACACCCCGACGGCTTTGACTCCAGTCAGTGGCTGGAACTGGCTTCCTGCGACCTGGACTACCACATCACTGCGGTGGACCCGGCGGAGACCCGCACCTGGCCGGCGGTTGACGACTTTATCGGCCGCTGCACCCTGGAGCGGCTCGACCTGTCCAGGCCACCCTTCCGGGTGTATGTGATGAGTGAACTGCCGGACCCCGATCAGTGCGCCCTGCTGATAAAAGTTCACCACGCAGTGGCCGATGGCATTGGCTTCCAGACCATTGTGACGCTGCTTACCGACCCCACACCCAAGCCGAGCTATGGGCAACCCAAGCGCACCCTGGACGAGACGCCCCCCACTGCGGCGGAGTGGACCGCCGCCGCCGAGGCCCGCTTTGCCGCCGAGGCGCCCCTGCGGGAACAGCAGGCCGCAACCCGCAAGGCCGCGGAGGAGGCCCTGGCGGCACTGCGCACCGACCCCGCCATGAAGCGGGCCAAGACACCCCAGCTGAAACTGGGCAACCAGATCACCACGGCGCGCACCTACTCCACCCTGAGCCTGCCCCTGGCCCGCTTTCGCGCCCTGGGCAAGGCCTTGGGGGCCACCGTCAACGACATCTTTCTCACCGTCTGCGGCGGTGCCCTGCGCAGCTACCTGCTGGCCCTCGACGACCTGCCGGAGGAGCCCCTGGTGGTGAACTCGGCCCGCAGCCTGCGCCAGCCGGAACACGGCGATTTCGGCAACCGCATCGTCGCCCTCAACCCCCATATCGGCACCCATCTCC
>CAZWUP010000145.1:0-4512 GCA_964637045.1 uncultured Porticoccaceae bacterium
AAAGTCGGCCCGGTGCAGACTACAGGGATGTACCCGTGCCGGTGCTGGAAACCTCTGCCCTCGGCCGCCACCGCCGTGTAGCCCTTGAATCTGACTTATGTGGAATAGCAGATCTTGCCCAGGGCAGGGGGCTCTGAGGCCGCCGCTATGACGGCCACAAGCTGCTGTTTCAGTTCGGCGATCAGTTCCCGGGCGGCCACGTCTGTTGCGTCGAGGGCGGAGCCGATGACATCGAGCACCGCCTCCTGGAGGCCGCTAAAAAAAGTTGCGGGAATGTTCAGGTACTGGTGGTGGGGCACAGCTTCGGAGAGCAGAATCTCGATCTCGGAGGGCCGTTCATACCACAGCATCAAACAGTACAGGGCGGAGTCCACCATCTCCCGCTCCAGGCGCGCCACCTTGTCGTAGCCGTGGTCGCGAAAGGCCTGCCGGGCGTCGGGATGGCGGTGGTAAAAGCGCGCCAGCACCAGGGGTGCGATATCCCCCAGGGTTTCCGCTGTGTGTTCGAGGATGGCATCCAGTCTGGCCTGCTTGTCGGGGTGTCGGGTCGCCATGGGTGAGAGTCTCTGGTGGGTTATCGGCAGCGCACGGTGCTGATTATTGAATAGACCTGCCGAGTGCAGGATAGCGCCAGATCAAACACCAGGCAACCTTCCCGGTAGAAAAGCCCGGCTTCAGTGACCAATTGCCCGTGCCTGGACCGCGAAGCCTGGACAGGCACTGCACAGGTCAACCGGCGTGGAGTCGGCGGGTGCTTCGGGTTATCATGGCGCCCTGTTGCAAAGGGTGCTGGGCACCGGGGCGACCACCCAGGCGTCCCTAGCCTTCCGTCCCCAGGCCCGGGACCAGCCCGATAAATCCAATGGAGAGCCCATGATCATCAAGCCCAGAGTGCGCGGTTTTATGTGCATCACTTCCCACCCCGCCGGGTGTGAGGAAAATGTCCGCCAACAGATCGACTACATCAAAAGCCAGGGCGCCATTGGCGGGGGGCCCAAGCGAGTGCTGGTGATCGGCGCCTCCACCGGCTACGGCCTGGCGGCGCGGATCACCTCGGCCTTCGGCTGCGGTGCCGCCACCCTGGGCATCTTCTTCGAGAAGGAGGGCGCCGAGGGCAAGCCGGGCACCGCCGGCTGGTACAATTCCGCCGCCTTTCACAAGTTTGCCGAGGCCGACGGCCTGTACGCCAAGAGCATCAACGGCGACGCCTTTTCCGACGCCATCAAGGACCGGGCCATCGCCACCATCAAGGCCGACCTGGGCCAGGTGGACCTGGTGATCTACAGTCTGGCGGCGCCCCGCCGCCAGCACCCCAAAACCGGCGAGGTGTTCAGTTCCACCCTCAAGCCCATTGGCAAGAGCGTCACCCAGCGGGGCATCAACACCGACAAGGAGACCATCCAGGACGTGACCCTGGAGGCCGCCAGCCAGGAAGAGATCGACCACACCATCGCGGTGATGGGGGGCGAGGACTGGCAGCTGTGGATCGACGCCCTGGATGCCGCCGGAGTGCTGGCGGAGGGCGCCAAGACCACCGCCTTCACCTACATCGGCGAGAAGATCACCTGGGACATCTACTGGGACGGCACCATCGGCCAGGCCAAGAAGGATCTCGACACGCGGGTGGTCGATATTCGCCACAAGCTGGCCGCCCGCGGCGGAGACGCCCGGGTGTCGGTACTCAAGGCGGTGGTGACCCAGGCCAGTTCAGCCATTCCCATCATGCCCCTCTATTTGTCGCTGCTGTTCAAGGTGATGAAGGCGGACGGTTCCCACGAGGGCTGCATCGAGCAGCTGAACCGGCTGTTCCGGGAGTGCCTGTACAGCGAGGCGCCGCGCCTCGACGACAGCGGCCGCCTGCGGGTGGACGAGCTGGAGTTGCGCCCGGAAATCCAGGATGCGGTGGCGGCGGCCTGGCACCAGGTGACCACCGAGAACCTTCATCAGCTCACCGACTTCGCCGGTTACAAAAGGGAGTTTCTCCAGCTTTTCGGCTTTGAGGTGGACGGGGTGGATTATCAAGAGGACGTCGACCCGGTGGTGCCCATTGCCGCCATGGTCAACTAGTCGCGCAGCGAGGCTGAACAGCACCCTGAAGGAGCTCCAATTGACGGCAATAAAGACCCCCATCGTGCCCGGCCAGGTCTACCGACTGTCGCCCCTGGTGCGGCGCATCACCGCCCCCAACCCGAGCATGATGACCGGTCCCGGCACCAATACCTACCTGGTGGGCAATGATCAGGTGGCGGTGATCGACCCCGGTCCATTGATCGACAGCCATGTGCAGGCCATCCTCGCCGAGGCGGGCGACCGCATCAAGTGGGTGCTGGTTACCCACACCCACCCGGACCACTCGCCGGCGGCGGCGCCCCTTATTGCCGCCACCGGCGCCAGGGCCATCGGATGCCTGATGCACCCGGACGACGGCCACCAGGACATCACCTTCAAGGTGGCGGACAATGTGGTCCACGGGGAACAGCTCACCACCCCGGAGTTCACCCTGGAGGCGATCTTCACCCCGGGGCATATCGGCAACCACTTCTGCTACCTGCTGCAACAGGAGGGCATGCTGTTTGCCGGCGACCATATGATGGACGGTATCAGTGTGGTGATTCTGCCACCTTCCGGTGACCTCAAGGACTTCATTCACTCCCTGGAATTGCTGGAGGACTACCCCCTTCGCGCCATCGCCCCGGCCCACGGCAATGTCATGCCCGACCCGGCCCAGCAGATCCGCAAGCTGATCAAGCACCGCCAGTACCGGGAGCAGAAGGTGCTCAGCGCCTTGCAAAAGGCCGGCGAGGCCAGCCTGGAAGCCCTGGTGCCCTTCGCCTACGACGACACCGACCCCAGTCTCTACAAGGTTGCCCAGTATTCCCTGTGGGCCCATTTGCTCAAGCTGGAGCGGGAGGGCCGGGCCCTGCGCACCATCAAGAAACACTGGGCCTTCGGTGAAGAGCTCTGGCGCCTGGCCCAGCCATGACGTCCACTGCCGACCCTGCCAAGGCCCACCAGCCGCGCTTCACCGCTGCCCTGTTGCACCCCCGTCACTGGCCCACCTGGCTGCTGCTGGGGCTGTGGTGGCTGGTGTCCAAACTGCCCTTGGCGGCCCTGCTGCGCCTGGGCAGAGTGCTGGGCCGGCTGATGTACCTGGCGGGGGGATCCCGGCGGCGGATCGTCGAGCGCAATATCGAGCTCTGCTTTCCCGAGCTGTCCGCGGGCCAGCGCCGGGATCTGGTGAAGGCCAATTTTGCCAGCTACGGGATGGCGGTATTCGAAGTGGCCATCTCCTGGTGGTGGAGTCACCGGCGGCTCGAAAACATCGTCCGGGTGTCGGGGGTGGAGCACCTGGAGGCCCTCGACGGCCAGGGTGCCCTGCTGATGGCCATGCACTTTACCACCCTGGAACTGGGGGGGCAGGCCATCAACCGGCTGGCATCCATCGATGCCATGTACCGGCCCCACAAAAGCCCGGTGTACGAGTATGTGCAGAGCGTCGGGCGGCTGAAGAACAGCCCCGACTCCGCCATCTATCCCCGCAAGGACGTTCGCGGCGTGACCCGGGCCCTGCGCCGGGGGCGGGTCATCTGGTACGCCCCGGATCAGGACTACGGCCGCAAGCAGAGTGTCTTTGCCCCCTTTTTTGGCGTTGCCGCCGCATCGGTGACCGCCACGGCAAAATTTGCCCGCCTGGGCAATGCCCGGGTGCTGCCCTTTACCCATTTCCGCCGCGCCGATGGCTCCGGCTACGAGGTCACCGTGCACCCGCCCCTGGAGGACTTCCCCGGGGAGGACGAGGTGGCGGACGCCGCCCGCATCAACGCCATTGTCGAGACCTTTGTCCGCCATTGTCCGGACCAGTATCTGTGGGCCCACCGCCGCTTCAAGACCCGGCCACCCGGGGAGCCGCCTCTCTACGCCAGGGACCCCAAGTGAGAAAGGCGCGCCGTCGCTTGTGCCCGATCTGTCACATCAGTACCATTACGCTTTTTTCCCGGAGCAGCGCATGATTACCGGCAGCATGGTCGCCATGATCACCCCCATGGTCGCAGAAACCTGCGCAGTGGATTGGGCAGCGCTGAAAACCCTGGTGGAGTGGCATATCGCCCAGGGCACCGACGCCATTGTCGCGGTGGGTACCACCGGCGAGTCGCCCACCCTCGACGTGGCCGAGCATATCGAGGTGATTCGCCACTGCGTGGAGGTGGCCGCCGGTCGGGTTCCGGTGATTGCCGGCACCGGCGCCAACAGCACCAGCGAGGCCATCGAACTCACCGCGGCGGCCCAGGGGGTGGGGGCCGATGCCTGTCTGCTGGTGGCCCCCTATTACAACAAGCCCACCCAGCAGGGCATGTACCTCCACTTCAAGGCCATTGCCGAGGCGGTGGCCATTCCCCAGATTCTTTACAATGTGCCCGGGCGCACCGCCTGTGACCTGTTGCCGGACACGGTGCTCCGGCTGGCGGCGATTGCCAACATCGTCGGCATCAAGGAGGCCACCGGCGATCTGGC
>CAZWUP010000145.1:4522-7374 GCA_964637045.1 uncultured Porticoccaceae bacterium
GGGCCCAGGCGCTGATCGAGAATTGTCCGCCGGACTTTGCCATCTACTCCGGGGACGACCTCACCGCCAGCGAATTGCTGCTCCTGGGTGGAAAGGGTAATATCTCGGTCACCGCCAATGTGGCGCCCGCGGATATGCACCGGCTCTGCGTCGCCGCCATGGCCGGCGACCACGCCCTGGCCAGGGAGCTGCAGGAAAAACTCCTGCCCTTGCACCGGGCCCTGTTTGTGGAGTCCAATCCCATCCCGGTGAAGTG
Source organism: uncultured Porticoccaceae bacterium (assembly GCA_964637045.1). Classification (GTDB taxonomy): domain Bacteria; phylum Pseudomonadota; class Gammaproteobacteria; order Pseudomonadales; family Porticoccaceae; genus CAYXXZ01. Next base: position 4,779 of record CAZWUP010000145.1, read on the forward strand.
GGCTGTCGCCGAAATGGGGCTTTGCCAGCACCGTGCCATCCGTTTGCCGCTGACGGAACTTTCAGCTGAATTTCATGGCCTCGTCCGCGATGCCATGGTCAAGTCCGGTGTCGCGCTCTGAGGGCGCAAGGGAGACCCCTTTGATGAACAACAAGATTCTGGCTCTGCTCACCCTGAGCTCCGTCGCCCTCTCGGGTTGCGGCCTGTTCGGTGATGACGGCACCTTCCGCGACCGCAGCGGCGATTACCGCGAAGCCAGGGAGCTGCCCCCCATTGTGGTTCCCGAGCACCTGGATGACGATACCGTGGGCCAGTTGTACCCCATCCCCGCGATCCCCGAGACCAATGTGCTGGAGGAGTTCGACGGCGCTCCGCGGCCGCAACCCCTGTCGGAAAACAACCTCACGGAAGTGGTTAAAATCCAGAGCCTGAGCGACCAGCGCTGGATTCTCAGCAACCGCGGCCCCGCCGAGATCTGGCCCCGGATCAGGAACATCCTCAATCGCAGCGGCATTCCCACCGAGCGGGCGGAGGCCTCCCAGGGGCTTCTCGAAACCGTCTGGCTGGAGTTCAAGGGGGACAGCACCTACAACCACCGCTACCGCTTCTATATCCAGCCCGGGGTGCAGGTCAACAGCACCGAGATCAGGGTTCTCCACGATCGGGTCACCAAGGAGCAGGTGTCCAAGGATCAGTGGCCGGAGGAGTCCGTTGACGATGCCAGGGAGAAGGAAATGGTGGACATCCTCGCCAACGCCCTCGCCGGGGACGCCACCAGCGGTACCGTATCCCTGCTGGCCCAGAGCATTGGCGGCGACCAGCGGGTGGAGTTTGTCACCCCCAGTGTTGCCGACCCCTATTTGCTGATCAAGCTGGATTACGACCGGGCCTGGGCCTCCGTGGCCTACTCCCTGAGTCGTGGCCACTTCACCACCGCCGATCAGGACCAGTCCGCCGGACTGTTCTATGTCAACCACACCCTGGAGCCGGAGCCCGACCCCGATATGTGGTTCCGGGGCTGGTTTGGCCGGGGGGTCCGCAATCTGGACGTCAACTATTCGATCAAACTGATCAGGTCTGACGACGGCATCCAGGTTCGGGTGCTGGACAAGGATGGGGGTGGCGTCGACCGCACCGAGGCCATCAGGCTGTTGAGGGACCTCAGGGCCAACCTGTCCTGATGGCGCTGCGCTTCGCCTCCCTGGGGAGCGGCAGCAAGGGCAATGGCACGCTGGTGGAGTCCGCCACCACCTGTGTCCTGATCGACTGCGGGTTTTCCGTTCGCGAGACCGAGCGACGCCTGTTGCGCCTGGGGCGGGTCCCAGGGGACTTGGCCGCCATCCTGGTGACCCACGAACACGGCGATCATATCCGCGGGGCCTTTACCCTGGCCCGCAAGTATCAGGTGCCGGTTTTTCTCACCCACGGCACCGCCATGGCTGCCCGCCAGCCGCTGTTGGGACCCACCAGGATGATTGCACCCCTGCAGTCGTTTGCCGTGGGCGATCTGGATATCCTCCCTGTCCCGGTGCCCCACGACGCCCGGGAACCGGTCCAGTTTGTCATCTCCCGCGGGCCCCTCAAGGTGGGGGTGCTCACCGATCTGGGGTCGATTTCCGCCACTGTGGGCACCCACTTTGACGGCTGCGACGGCCTTTTGCTGGAGGCCAATCACGACCCCGGAATGCTCGCCCGGGGGCGCTACCCCCAGGTGCTCAAGCAGCGGGTGGGTGGCCACTGGGGCCACCTCAGCAACGGTCAGGCCGCCAGCTTGCTGAGTACCCTCGAAAGGCGCAAAATTCAGGCCCTGGTGCTGGGGCATATCAGTTTGCAAAACAACAGCCCGGCGCTGGTGGCCGAGGCCATTGCCTCCCACAGCGTCGGCGTCGGCCACATCCTGTACGCCTGCCAGGAGATGGGTTTTCCCTGGCAGGTGGTTGAATAGTTCACACGAGGGTTTTACAAGCAATGGAAAAACGCAGTCAGCTCTACGCCGGCAAGGCCAAGTCCGTGTACACCACGGACGATCCCGACCTGATGGTCATGGAGTTTCGCAACGACACCTCTGCCTTCGATGGCCAAAAGCTGGCGCAGCTCGATAGAAAGGGCATGGTGAACAACAAGTTCAACGCCTTTGTGATGGAGAAACTGGCCGCCGCCGGGGTGCCCACCCACTTTGTCCGGCGCACCTCCGACACCGAGTCCGTGGTCAAGCGCCTGACCATGATTCCCCTCGAGTGCGTGGTCAGAAATGTCGCCGCCGGCAGCATCACCCGCCGCCTGGGTATCGCCGAGGGCCGCGACCTCAACCCTCCCACCTTCGAGCTCTTCCTCAAGAGTGACGAACTCCACGACCCCATGGTCAACGAGTACCACGCCCGCACCTTCGGCTGGGCCGACGACAGCCAGCTGGCGCGCATGAAGGAGCTCACCTTCAGGGTCAACGAGGTGCTGCGCGCGCTGTTCGACGCTGCCGGCATGATTCTGGTGGACTACAAACTGGAATTTGGCCTCAGTGACGGGCAGGTGGTACTGGGGGATGAAATCAGCCCCGACGGCTGCCGCCTCTGGGACATGGCCACCAGCGAAAAGCTCG
>CAZWUP010000146.1:0-7331 GCA_964637045.1 uncultured Porticoccaceae bacterium
GCGCAGCGCCGCCTGGACGTGGCGGGTGTTGGGGTCGGACTGGGCCAGGTCCTCCCCCTGGCAGTACAGGCCCTTGAGACGGCCGGCCACGGCGGCATCGAGCATATCCGGAATGCGCAGTCCGGGCTGATCCCCGATGGTCACTCCCCAGGCCTGCTCGAACTGGTGCCGGGTTGCGGCGTCGGCGACCGAGCGGTAGCCCGGCAACTCGTGGGGATAGGCGCCCATATCGCAGGAGCCCTGAACATTGTTCTGGCCCCGCAGGGGATTCACGCCGACCCCTTCCCGGCCGATATTGCCGGTGGCCATGGCCAGGTTGGCGATACCCATCACCATGGTCGAGCCCTGGCTGTGTTCGGTGACCCCCAGGCCGTAGTAAATGGCGCCGTTGCCGCCCCTGGCGTAGAGCCGCGCCGCCCCCCGCAGCTGGGCCGGATCCAGGCCGGTAATCTCCGCCGTGGCCTCCGGCGAGTGCTTCGGGTCGGCGACAAAATCCCGCCACGCGCCATAGGCTTCCGGCTCGCAGCGTTCGGCAATAAAGTCGCTGTCCTCCAGGCCCTCGGTGACAATGACATGGGCCATGGCGGTGATAAAGGCGACATTGGTGCCCGGCCGCAGCGCCAGGTGGAAGTCGGCCTCGATATGGGGTGTTTTGACCAGGTCGGTGCGCCTGGGGTCGACGACAATCAGCCGCGCCCCCTGGCGCAGACGGCGTTTCAGGCGGGAGGCGAACACCGGATGGGCGTCGGTGGGGTTGGCGCCGATGACCAGCGCCACATCCACTTTCTCCACCGAGTCAAAATTCTGGGTGCCGGCGGATTCCCCCAGGGTTTTCTTGAGGCCGAAGCCGGTGGGGGAATGGCAGACCCGGGCGCAGTTGTCCACGTTGTTGTTGCCAAATGCGGTGCGCACCATCTTCTGCACCAGGTAGGTTTCCTCGTTGGTGCAGCGGGAGGAGGCGATGCCGCCAATGCTGTGGCGACCGTGGCGCGCCTGAATCTCCTTGAGACGATCAGCGGCGTGGCGAAAGGCCTCGTCCCACGACACTTCCCGCCAGGGCTCGGCGATGGTGTCGCGGATCAGTGGCTTGGTGATGCGATCCCGGTGGCTGGCGTAGCCCAGGGCAAAGCGCCCCTTCACGCAACTGTGGCCGCGGTTGGCGGCGCCACCCTTCCAGGGGGTCATGCGCACCAGGGTATCGCCCTTCATCTCCGCTTTGAAAGCACAGCCGACACCACAGTAGGCACAGGTGGTGAGCACCTCGTGTTGCGGCTGGCCGGCGGCGATCACCGAATCCTCCATCAGCGCGGCGGTGGGACAGGCCTGGACACAGGCGCCGCAGGACACGCAATCGGAGGCCAGAAAGTTGCCTGCCGGGCCGGGGGAGATGGCGCTGGCGAACCCCCTGCCGTCCACCGTCAGGGCAAAGGTGCCCTGGATGTCGTCACAGGCCCGCACACAGCGGGAGCAGAGGATGCAGCGGCTGGGGTCGAAGGTGAAATAGGGGTTGGAACTGTCCTTGGCCTCCGCCAGGTGATTGGCGCCGTCGAGGCCGTAGCGCACCTCCCGCAGGCCCACGGCGCCCGCCATGTCCTGCAGCTCGCAGTCGCCATTGCTTGGGCAGGTGAGGCAGTCCAGGGGGTGGTCGGAGACATAGAGTTCCATCACATTGCGCCGCAAACTGGCGAGTTTGCCGGTCTGGGTACTGACCACCATGCCCTCCTCCACCCGGGTGGTACAGGACGCGGGGTAGCCCTTGCGGCCTTCGATCTCCACCACGCACAGGCGGCAGGAACCGAAGGCCTCCAGGGAATCCGTGGCACAGAGCTTGGGAATCCCGATACCCGCCAGGGCGGCGGCCCGCAGCACCGAGGTCCCGGCAGCCGCCTCGATGCGCTGGCCGTCAATTACCAGGCTCACCCTGGGCAGAGACCCATAGTCGCCACTGTAGTCGGCCACCGGGGGCGGAGTACCCAGGTCTTTGTTGGGATCAAACAGGGCAATCAAAGTGTCGTCCTCCCCGGCCCGGGGCCGGAAAAATCCTCGGGAAAATGGTTGAGCGCGCTCTGTACCGGGACCGGCGCCATGCCCCCCAGGCCACACAGGGAGGTGTTGATCATGGTGTCGCAGAGATCTTCCAGCAGGGCGATGTTGGCCCCCCGGCTCTCACCCCTGCGAATGCGGTCGATGACTTCCACCCCCCGGGTGGAACCGATGCGACAGGGGGTGCACTTGCCACAGGACTCCTGGGCACAAAACGCCATGGCAAAGCGGGCCTGCAGGGCCATATCGACAGTGTCGTCAAAAACCACAATGCCGCCGTGGCCAAGCATGGCGCCAGCGGCGGCAAAGCTCTCATAATCCAGAGGCAGGTCCAGCTGTGCCGCCGGCAGATAGGCCCCCAGGGGGCCGCCCACCTGGACCGCCCGCAGGGGTCGGCCGCTGCGGGTGCCGCCACCCAGGTCCTCGATCATTTCCCGCAGGCTGGCGCCAAAGGGAATTTCCAGCAGACCGCCGCGGCGGATATTGCCCGCCAGCTGAAATGCCATGGTGCCCCGTGAGCGGTCCACGCCGTGGCCGGCATAGGCATCCCCGCCAGCCGCCAGAATAGCGGGGACACTGGCCAGGGTGATGACGTTGTTGACCACGGTGGGGCGCCCGAACAGACCCGCCACCGCAGGCAGTGGGGGGCGGGGCCGAACGGTGCCCCGCTTGCCCTCCAGGCTTTCCAGCAGGGATGTTTCCTCACCGCAGATATAGGCCCCAGCCCCCAGCCTGAGGTCAATGTCGAAGGCCTTGCCCGACCCCAGGATGTCGCCGCCGAGGATCCCCGCGCCGCGGGCCGCGGCAATGGCGCCAGCCAGGATGCGGTGAGCGTTGGGATATTCCTCCCGCAGGTAGATGAATCCCTGCTCGGCGCCCACCGCCAGCCCGGCGATGGCCATGCCCTCGATAAGGGTGAAGGGATCCCCCTCCATCAGCATACGGTCGGCAAAGGTGCCGGAGTCCCCCTCATCGGCGTTGCACACAATGTATTTTCTGTCCGCCGGGGCGTCCAGCACCGTCTGCCACTTGATGCCGGCGGGAAAGGCCGCCCCACCCCGGCCCCGCAGGCCGGAAGCCTTTAGCTGGTCGACAATGGCCTGGGGCGCCAGCACCAAAGTGCGGCGCAGGCCGGCGAGGCCGCCGTGTTGCTCGTAGTCGCCAAGGGACAGGGGCTCAATCACCCCCACCCGGCGGAAAGTGATGCGCTGCTGGCGCGCCAGCCAGGGCAACGCTTCCGTCGGCCCCAGGGCCAGGGGGTGACCGCTGTCCGCGGAGCCCAGCCCCGAAGCCAGCAGGCCGTCGACATCGCCAACCGTTACCGGCCCGTAGGCAAGGCGTCCCCCGGGGGTGTCGACTTCAACCAGGGGTTCCAGCCACACCATACCCCGGGAGCCGGTGCGGGCGATCTCCACCGTCAGCTGGCGATCGCCACACCGGGCCAGCAGCGCCGCCGCCACCTCATCCGCCCCCAGGGCCAGGGCCGAGGTGTCTTGGGAAATATATAGCTTCAGTGTCACCTGGAGTCTCCAACCAAACTGTCAATCAGGGCGGCGGCCCGGTGGGCATCCACCCGGCCGTGGACTTTCCCGTCGATCCTCAGGCTGGGTCCACAGGCGCAATTGCCCAGGCAATACACCGGCTCCAGGGTCAACTTGCCGGTGGCTGCCGTCTGGTGATAGTCGAGGCCTGTGAGCTGCTTGACCTGAGCCTCCAGCTCCCGACCACCCACCGCCTGACAGGCCTCGGCGCGGCACACCTGAAGGATGTGTCGGCCCACGGGGGCAGTGCGGAAAAAGGGATAGAAACTGATCACCCCCTGCACCTCCGCAGGCGACAGGTTCAGGGCGTCGGCGATCAGTGGAATGGCCGCCGCGGGCAGCTGGCCGAAGTGATTCTGCAGGGCGTGGAGCACCGGCAGCAGCGGCCCTTCCAGGGTCACCAGGGGATCGATGATAGTGCGGGCCACTGCCGCATTCCAGGGGGATGGTACTGTCATGCTCGGCTCCCGTTCTGTCATCTCAATATATCCCGCCGCCACTATTCCTTGTCATCGAGCATCTCCTTGAGCTGGGCGAAGGGGTTGTGGGTCGCCGGTGCCCGAGCTCGGGCGGTGGTGGGGCCGTAGAGAATATGGTCGTGGAACTTGCTGTGTTCCTGGTCGTGACAGTACAGACACAACAGCTCCCAGTTGCTGCCGTCGGCGGGGTTGTTGTCGTGGTTGTGGTCCTTGTGATGGACAGTCAGCTCCCGCAGGTTGGCATGGGTGAACTCCCGGGTACAGCGCCCGCACACCCAGGGGTAGAGTTTTAGGGCCCGATCGCGATAGCCCTTCTCCTTGCGCAGATACGCCGGATTGACATCTGGTCTGGGGTCACTCATGGTCTGTTTGTCCTCTGGAGTTTGGTGGTTGATACTTGGCTATTGGCAGTGCCTAGGGCCAGTGCCACTGGCTTGACGACTCACACCAAGCCCTTTAACAGCACCCCGACCCCGTAGGCCAGCACCGCGGCGATACCGCCAATGGCCAGGGTTTCCAGGCTGGCCTTGAGCCATGACTGGTCGATAAACCGCGCTTTCATTGCCCCCACCACCAGAAAGGCGGCACCGGTGAGCAGACTGCTCCACAGAAACGGCGCGGCCACCGCATCCGCCACCAGCCAGTTGGCGAGATAGGGCAACAGGGGAATCAACCCGACGATGCAAAAGGCGACGAAGGTGGCGACACCGCCCTTGGTGGCGTTGTGATCCTGAAGCGCCATGCCGTGCTCTTCCTGAATCATGATATCCACCCACTGCTTGCGGTCGGCGGTGATCACCGCCACCACCTCTTCCAGCAACTGGCCCTCGAAACCCTTGCGGGCGTAGATCTGACGAATCTCCTCCCGCTCCCCCTGTGGGTACTGCTGGATCTCGTCCAGCTCCCGTTGTCGCGCTTTGTCACGGTACTGGTTTTCAGCCCTGGTGCCGAGGTAGTTGCTGACCGCCATGCTGAAGCCGTCGGCCAGCAGGTTGGCAAGGCCGAGGATGATAATGATTCCCGAGGGCAGCCCCGCCCCCGCCACCCCGGCAACCACGGCAAAGGTGGTGACGGCACCGTCGATGGCGCCGTAGATAAAGTCCTTGAGGTAGATGGAATCCGGTCCGCTGTCGAGGCGATCGGCGATCTGGCCCGGAGTGTGGGTTGCCTTGTATACTTCCCGGCCGTGTTTTTCAGTGACATTGTTCATTTACCAGAGTCCGGAACGCCCTTTTCGACCATAATAGCCCACCATAGGGAGAAACTTGCCACTAAATGCTGCACCTCGTGCTCTACCAGCCGGAGATACCGCCCAATACGGGCAATATCATCCGCCTCTGTGCCAATACCGGATTTTTCCTCCACCTGATCCGCCCCTTGGGGTTTGCCATGGATGACAAGCGCCTGCGCCGCGCGGGGCTGGATTACCGGGAGTGGCAGGCGGTGACCATTCATCCCTGCTGGCAGGACTTTGTCCATCAGGTGCAACCGCCGCGGGTATACGGCCTTAGCACCAAGGGGTCGCGATGCTATAGCGCTGTTTCCTATCAAGCCGGTGACGCCCTGGTGTTCGGACCGGAAACCCGGGGCCTGCCGGAGGACTTTCGCGCCGCCCTGGGAGACCAAGGGGTGATCCGGATTCCCATGCAGCCGGACAGCCGGAGCATGAACCTGGCCAATGCGGCGGCGGTGATCGTCTACGAAGCCTGGCGGCAACTCGGCTTTCAAGGAGGCCGCTGATGACGGAAAAAATCGGCCTTTTTTATGGCTCCTCCACCTGTTACACGGAAATTGCCGCGGAGAAAATCCGCGACCAATTGGGGGCCCAACGGGTGGATTTGTGTGACATCGCCGAAACCGGCGTTGCCCCCATGGCGAATTACCGGTTGCTGATTCTGGGTATTCCCACCTGGGACTACGGCGAACTTCAGGAGGACTGGGAACTGGCCTGGGACACCATCGACACCATCGACTTCCACGGCAAAACCGTGGCCCTGTACGGCCTCGGGGATCAGGCCGGCTACCCGGAGTGGTTCCAGGATGCCCTGGGGTACCTGTGGGCCAAGGTGGTCAACCTGGGGGCTGCCACCGTGGGTCAGTGGCCAGTGGCCGGCTACAGCTTCACCGAGTCCAGGGCACTCACCGCCGACGGCCGGCACTTCGTCGGTCTGGCCCTCGACGACGAAACCGAGTTCGAACTGTCCGACCAACGCATCGACCTCTGGTGTCAGCAGATTGCCCGGGAATTTGGCCTCCACCATGACTGAGGGCAACCCGCGCACGGATCTGGAAATGGCGGATATACGCTGGTCCGAGGGCCGGCCCGTGTCCAATCGCTTTGACGATATCTACTACTCCAGTGACGATGGCCTGAGGGAATCCCACCACGTCTTTGTGGCGGGCAATCACTTGGAGGAGCGCTGGCACCAACTCACCCCGGGCCAGGTGTTCCGCATCGTCGAAACCGGTTTTGGCAGCGGCCTCAACTTTCTCTGCGCCGCCAGGTTGTGGCTGGCAGTGGCCCCCCCGGGCGCCCGCCTGGAATTTGTTTCCCTGGAAAAATACCCCTTGTCCGCCCAGACCATGGCACGGGCTCTGGACCACTGGCCGGAACTGGGGACTATCGCCGCCGAGCTGCTGAGTCAGTATCCACCGCTGGTGGCCGGGGTGCACAGGCTGTGGCTGTACACCGACAGAATATGCCTGACCCTGGTTTTTGACGATGCCGCGCGCGGTCTCTCGGAGTTGCTGGCGTCGGACCACCCGGCCTATCGCCAGCTGGGCAACCCGGTTGCCGACGCCTGGTTTCTCGACGGCTTTGCCCCGGCGAAAAACCCCGAGCTGTGGTCCCCCGAGCTGTTCCGGCTGATGGCCTGCTTCAGTGGGCCACAAACCACCCTGGCGACATTTACGGTGGCCCGGGTGGTTCGCGAGGGCCTGATCGAGGCAGGATTCAGCCTGGACAAAAAACCGGGCTTTGGCCGCAAGCGGGATATGCTGGCTGGCCGGTTTGGCGCCGGTTCGCCGCCGCTTCCCCCCCAGGATTATGTGAGCCCGCCGGTACTGCGCAACGGCACCTCGGCCCCCAGCTGGCAGCTGAGACTCAATCCGGATTGCAACAGCGGAACTGTCGTCATCATCGGCGCCGGTATCGCCGGATGCGCCACCGCCGCCGCCCTCAGGCGCCGGGGGCGGCGGGCTATCCTGGTGGACCGCCACGGCCTGGTGGGCCAGGAGGCTTCCGGCAATCCCCAGGGTATCCTCTACC
>CAZWUP010000147.1:0-7297 GCA_964637045.1 uncultured Porticoccaceae bacterium
AGGACGAGGACTACCGCGATCCGGAAACCGGCGAGAGCTTCGACCGGGCGCAGTTGAACGGCGAGCTCGAGAAGATCGAGAAGCCGGCCGGCATCGCCAATCCCAAGGACTTCCGCAACGAGATCGTCAACTTCGTGCTCCGCGCCCGCGCCCAGAACGGCGGCAAGAGCCCCCGCTGGACCAGCTACGAAAAGCTGCGGGAGGTGATCGAGAAAAAAATGTTCTCCAGCACCGAGGAGCTGTTGCCGGTGATTTCCTTCAACACCAAGGCCTCCACCGAGGACAGGGAGAAACACGACAACTTCGTCAACTGCATGGTGGACAAAGGCTATACCCCGAAGCAGGTGCGCCTGCTGTCGGAGTGGTATTTGCGGGTGCGCAAGTCTGCCTGACAGGGGCTGGGTCTGACGTCGGACGTCGGACGTCGGACGCCAAGATGGATCGCGCTTTGCCCGCAGAGCACGGAGCTCTTGAAGACTTCAGGCCCGCATAGATGTTTGGTGAATAAGCTGAATTTCCAGGCACTGCCAGAAAGCGTCAGACGTCAGACGTCCGACCAAGCCGCACTCGGTGTGCAGCCATTTAAGAGATCGCGCCAACCGGAGAACCCAATGATCATCGACCGCCGCCTCAACGACCGCAACAAAAGCGCCAGTAATCGCCAGCGCTTTATCCGCCGCTACAAGAGCCAATTGCGCCGGGCGGTTACCGACGCCGTGGCCGGGCGCTCCATCACCGATATGGAGCGCGGCGCGGAGGTGGGGATTCCGGTGCGGGATATTTCCGAGCCCCAGTTCGCCATTGGCTCCGGGGGCGACCGCGACGTCGTCCTGCCCGGCAACAGGGAATTCGCCCGCGACGACCGCCTGCCCAGGCCCCAGGGCGGGGCCGGCGGCAGCGGCAAGGGCGAGGGCGGCGGTCCGGGGGATGGCGGCGGCGATCGCGACCAGTTCACCTTTACCCTGTCGAAGGATGAGTTCATGAACCTTTTCTTCGACGACTTGGAGCTGCCCCGCCTGGCCCGGGCCACACTTGGCGACAGCGAACAGTTCCGCTACCAGCGCGGCGGCTACACCCCCAGCGGCGCCCCCATGAACCTCTCCGTCACCCGCTCCCTGCGCAACGCCCTGGCCCGGCGCATGGCCCTGGGCGCCCCCCTGCGGCGGGAGCGGGACCTGCTTGTGGCCAGCGGCGGCCCGCCAGGGGAGATCGAGGCCCTGGAGCAGCGCCTCAGGGCCCTGCCCTTTCTCGACGAGTATGACCTGCGTTTTCGCAACCGCTACAAGGTGGCGGAACCGGTGAGCAAGGCGGTGATGTTCTGCCTGATGGATGTGTCCGCCTCCATGACCGAGGACAAGAAGGACCTGGCCAAGCGCTTCTACATCCTGCTGTACCTGTTCCTGACCCGCAAGTACAAGCGGGTGGAGCTGGTCTTTATCCGCCACACCGAGGATGCGGAGGAAGTGAGCGAACACGACTTCTTCCACGACCCCAAGACCGGCGGCACCGTGGTGCTCTCGGCCCTCAAACTGATGACCGAGATCGCCGCCGCCCGCTACGGCGGCAGCGACTGGAATATCTACGGCGCCCAGGTCTCCGACGGCGACGCCTTTGGTGCGGATGTGGAAAAGAGCCGCAACTTTCTCGCTTCCGCCATCCTCCCCCTGTGCCGCTACTTCACCTATGTGGAGGTGCCGGACCGCGTCGATATCACCACCCCCCTGGGGGGCGCCTACGGCCTGATCGGCGACGAGCGCTTCGCCATCGCCAGAATTCTCGACCGCGGCGAGGTCTACCCCGCCCTGCGGGGCCTGTTCAACAAGGAGGCGGCATGAACTCAGCTGTCATCGATGCACCTGGCACCATCCCTCTCGAAAGAAGGCCCTTGTCCAGGGGTGGGGAGTGGACCTTCGACCTGCTGGAGGCCTATGACCAGGCCATCGCCGACATCGCCCACGGGGAGTTTGGCCTCGACACCTTTGCCAACCAGATCGAAGTCATCGCCTCGGAACAGATGCTCGACGCCTATGCCTATACCGGGCTGCCCATCTGTTACCCCCACTGGAGCTTTGGCAAGCAGTTTATCGCCAACAGCGAGGCCTACCGCCGCGGCCAGCAGGGCCTGGCCTACGAGATCGTGATCAATTCCAACCCCTGCATCGCCTATCTGATGGAGGACAACACCATGCCCATGCAGGCCCTGGTCATCGCCCACGCCTGCTACGGCCACAACTCCTTCTTCAAGGGCAACTACCTGTTCCGCCAGTGGACCAATCCCGACGGCATCGTCGACTACATGGTCTTTGCCCGCAACTTTATCCTCCAGTGCGAGGAAAAGTACGGGGTGGGGCCGGTGGAGGATATTCTCGACGCCTGCCACGCCCTGCAAAACCACGGCGTGGACCGCTACCACCACCCGTCACCCCTGTCCTCCGAGGAGGAGCAGGCACGCCAGCGGCTGCGGGCGGAACACAACTGGCAGCAGTTCGACGATATCTGGCGCACCCTGCCGGAGGCCGATCAGGCCGCCGGCGATGCCCGCCAACGGCCGGGCAAGTTCCCCCCGGAACCCCAGGAGAATCTGCTCTACTTTATCGAGAAGCACTCCCCCGCCCTGGAGGGCTGGCAGCGGGAGATCGTGCGCATCGTGCGCAAGGTGGCCCAGTACTTCTACCCCCAGGGTCTGACCAAGGTGATGAACGAAGGCTGGGCCACCTTCTGGCACTACACCCTGCTCAACCGCCTCTACGACAAGGGCCTGGTGGACGACGGCTTTATGTTCGAGGTGCTGCAATCACACACCAATGTGGTGACCCAACTGCCCTTCCACCACCAGCACTACTCCGGCATCAACCCCTACGCCCTGGGCTTTGCCATGATGAAGGATATCCGCCGCATCTGCGAAAACCCGGACGCCGAGGACCGGGCGTGGTTCCCGGATATTGCCGGCGGCAACTGGTTGGAGGTATTGGACTTTGCGATGCGCAATTTCAAGGACGAATCCTTTATCGCCCAGTACCTGTCCCCCAGGCTGATCCGCGAGTTCCACCTGTTCGCCATCGCCGACCGCGCCGCCGACGACAAGCTCAGGGTGGCGGAAATCCACGACGAGCACGGCTACCGGGAAGTGCGCAAACTGCTGGCCCGGCAGTACGACCGCGACCTCAACCTGCCAGACATCCAGATCGTCGACTACAACCGCCGCGGCGACCGCTCCCTGACCCTGGAGTACCGTCAGCGCCGCCACCGCCCCCTCAACCAGCAGACCCGGGAGGTGCTCAAGCACCTGACCCGGCTGTGGGGTTTCCCCGTCTCCCTGCACACCATTGACGACAGCGGCAAAACCCTGGAGACCCTGAAGGTGGAGCCCCACAGGAGCTGAAGCTCGGGGTTTGCAAGGCTTCGCCCTCAGAGCGCAGTTGGGCTTGTTTCAGCGCCATTGGTCTATATTTATATCGTCATTATTTGCGAGATAAAACCAATATTTGAATTTAGTCGCCAAAATATACGATATGCCGTTTTATAAAAATTCACTTATATCGTCAAAATAAACGACTATACTGGCGATATCGACATTTTTTCGTAATATCTGACGACTATGAAAATCACCCAATTGCTGACGGATGACGCTGTTCTCGCCGAGATCGGCCGCCGCATGGCCGCTCGCCGCATTGACCTGGCGCTGACCCAGGCGGCGCTGGCGGAACAGGCGGGGATCGCCAAGCGCACCCTGGAGCGCATGGAGGCCGGGCACTCCTCGCAACTCGCCAGCCTGATCCGGGTGTTGCGGGTGCTGGACGCCATGCCGGGGCTCGAAGGCTTGATTCCGGAATCCGGCCCCAGGCCAATGGAGCTGCTGAAACGGGCAGGCAAGGCGCGGCAGCGAGCCTCGGGCAAGCGGGGACAGAAAGGCACCAGCAAGACCTGGCGCTGGGATGACACCCCGTGACCACGGTTGCCGAAGTCAAGCTCTGGGGCAGGACCATAGGGGCGGTGTCCCTGCTGGATGGCGACCCTGTCGCCGCCTTTGAGTACGACTGGGAATTCGCCCGCAGCGGCATCCAGGTCGCGCCCCTGGTAATGCCCCTGTCCCGCCGGGTGTACCGTTTTCCCGAGCTGCCCCGGCAGACATTCCTCGGCCTGCCGGGGCTGCTGGCGGACTCCCTGCCGGACAAATTCGGCAATGCCCTGATCAATGCCTGGCTGGCCACCCAGGGCCGGCAGCCGGATTCCTTCAATGCCGTGGAGCGTCTCTGCTATACCGGTCAGCGGGGTATGGGGGCGCTGGAGTTTGCCCCCGCCATCGGCCCGGCCCCCAAACAGTCGCGGCGGATCCAGGTCGACAGGCTGGTTGAGCTGGCCTCCGAGGTGCTGTCCCACCGCGGCGACCTGCGGGCCTCGTTCGCGGATGAAGACAAGGCCTCGGCCCTCAGGGACATCTTGCGGGTGGGCACTTCCGCCGGCGGCGCCAGAGCCAAGGCGGTGATTGCCTGGAACCCCACCACCAACGAAGTTCGCTCCGGCCAGGTGAGCAACGGCGACGGCTTTGAATACTGGCTGCTGAAATTCGATGGCGTCAGCGGCAACAGGGACAAGGAGCTGGAAGACCCCGTTGGCTACGGCCTGATCGAGTACGCCTACTACCTGATGGCCCGCGACTGCGGCATCGAGATCAGCGACTGCCGACTGCTGGAGGAAAACGGCCGCCAGCATTTCATGACCCGCCGCTTCGACCGCCTGGACGGCGGCGAAAAGCTGCATATGCAGTCCCTGTGCGCCCTGGCCCACTTCGATTTCAATATGGCGGGGGCCTACAGCTACGAGCAGGCGCTGCTGGTGATGCGCCAACTGGGACTGCCCATGCAGGCCATCGAACAACAATTCCGGCGCATGGCGTTCAACATCGTGGCCCGCAACCAGGACGATCACGTCAAGAATATCGCCTTCCTGATGGACAAGGCCGGCGACTGGTCCCTGTCCCCCGCCTTCGACGTCACCTACAGCTACAACCCCAACGGCGCCTGGACCGCCAGCCACCAGATGACCATGAATGGCAAGCGGGAGAAGTTCACCCTGGAGGACTTCAAAGCCTGCGCCAGAACCGCGTCGATGAAGCGAGGGCGCGCCGAGGCCATTGTCGCGGAGGTTCAGCACTCGGTAGCAAAATGGCGGCAGTTCGCGGAACAGGCGGGCGTGCCAACACCCGTGGCGGACAAGATCCGCAAGACTCTGTATTTGAGGAACTTCTGATCAATTGTCATTGCGAGCGCAGCCAAGCAATCCCATACCACCAGATCCCTTCGCTGCGCCTGGCAGGCCCCGCCAGGGGCTTTGGGGCCGCAACGACATCTCGCGCAAGTAATAAGAAATTTCCCAAACTCATGCCGGCGGCGCCCCACCGCCAATTTCTGCTGGCCAAGGTGCAGCCTTTTGCTTAAGGTTGCGGACACCACCCGCAACACGCCAAATCCATGAACCTGCCCGGCTTTAACAGGAGGAAGCATTTTGTCGCCCTGCTGGCGATACTGCTGGCCGTGGGCTTTGTCGCCACCACATTGATCAGCTATCAGGTGGCCAGGAAGTCCCTGGAAGAACACATCGCCGACGAAATGCTGCCCCTCACCAGTGACAACATCTATTCGGAAATCCAGCGCGACCTGCTGCGGCCAATATTGATATCCTCGCTGATGGCCAACGACACCTTTGTCCGCGACTGGGCCCTGGGGGGTGAACACAACCCCGAGCTGATCACCAACTACCTGGGGGAAATCCAGAAAAAATACGCCACCATCACCGCGTTTTTTATCTCCGACACCTCCCTCAATTACTATCACCCGAATGGCGTTATCAAGGTCATGGACAGCGCCGACCCGGCGGACAACTGGTATTTCCGCCTGCGCACAATGCCCGCGGACTACGATATCAACGTCGACAGCGACACCGCCGACCGCTCCCGCCTGAGCATCTTTATCAACTACCGGGTGCTGGATTACAGCGGCCGCTTTATCGGCGTCACCGGGGTTGGGCTGTCGGTCCACTCGGTGGTGGCACTGATCGACAACTACCAGCGCCGCTATAACCGGCGGATCTACTTCGTCGACCGGGAGGGCAATATCCGCCTCCACGGCCGAGACTTTGAACCGGCGGCACGGCTCCACCAGCGCCCCGGCCTGGAGACCCTCGCCACCCAGCTGCTCACCACCCCCAGCATGAGCACCACCTATCGCCGGGACGATGGCGAGGAGATCTACCTCAACAGCCGCCTGGTGCCGGAATTCGACTGGTACCTGGTGGTGGAGCAGCGCAGCGACCCTGGCAAGGAGCGCATCGACAAAACCCTGGTGATCAATATCCTGGTGTCCCTGGCGATCACCACCCTGGTGCTGCTGGTGGCCCATTTCACCCTGCGGGGCTATCAGCAAAAGCTGGTGGAAATGGCCACCACCGACAAGCTGAGCGGGGCCCTCAACCGCCAGGCCTTCGAGAGCCTCTTCGATCACGCGGCAAAACTGGCCAGGCGCCGCCACCAACCCATGGCGTTGCTGGCCATCGATCTCGACCGCTTCAAGCAGGTCAACGACAACTTCGGCCACCAGGGGGGCGATCTGGCCATCCACAGCGTGGCGTCGCTGTTGCAGGACTATTCCCGGGAGAGCGACACCCTGTGCCGCTGGGGCGGCGACGAATTCGTGCTGCTGATGGAACACTGCTCCCTGGTGGAGGCCGAGGGGCGGGCGGATGAAATCCGCCTGCGGGTCAGGGACTGGTCGGTGCCCTTTGGCCGGGACAAGATCGCGGTGACCATCAGCATCGGGGTGGCGGAGTACCACCCCGGGGAATCCCTGGACACCCTGATCGCCCGCGCCGACAATGCCCTGTACACCGCCAAGGGGAGTGGCCGGGATCGGGTAGTGGCTGGCTAAGGCTGTGTGCATTGGTGGATTTTGGCAGCCTCTGAGTAATTCGTAACGATTCAGTACCTCATGGGGATCACTGAGTTGCACGTTGCACGTTGCACGTAGATGTAGCAACTCTGAGCCCCGGCGTGTCAAGTCCGTTATACTTGGCGCTGCTCAGCTTCAGCACGAATACGTGAAACGTGAAACGTGAAACGTGCAACGTGCAACGTGCAACTCAACTAAAGTCACTGCCATGGGCGAAAGTGCTGAGCAGTTACAATCAATTCTTCCTTTGTCACTGCGGCCACTGCCAGTCGCTGAATTCCCCGCTGTCCACCCCGTGCTGGTGGGCGTGGTGGCGGGCGGCAATTTGCATATCCCGCAATTTCTCCTTCACG
>CAZWUP010000148.1:0-7288 GCA_964637045.1 uncultured Porticoccaceae bacterium
CCTGCAGCCAGCTCCGCGCCTGGCTTGAGCGAGGCTTCGCGGTGGTGCCGCTGGCGGTCAACCTGTCGGCCCGGCAGTTCCAGCAACCGGGGCTGACAGACATGATCGGTGAGGCACTGCGGGGCAACGATCTGGATCCCTCCCTGCTGGTGCTGGAGGTGACCGAGAGTTGCCTGGCCATTGATGAGCCGGCTTTTCTCAAGACCCTCAGGGAGTTGCGAGGTATGGGCATCGCCATTGCCATGGATGACTTCGGCACCGGCTACTCCAATATGCATTCCCTGCGCACCATGCCCCTGGATGCCCTGAAAATCGACAGATCGTTTATCACCAGGGTGGAGCTGGACGAGCGGGACCGGGCCATCTACCGGGCCATGGTGGCGATGGCCCAGCACCTGCACCTGAAGGTGATTGCCGAGGGGGTGGAGAGCCCCGGCCAGTACGAGTTTCTGCGCACCATCGGCTGTCACGAAGTGCAGGGTTTCTGCTTCAGTCGCCCACTGTCCCTCGGCCGCTACGAGGATTTGCTGAGTCGGGACCGCATCAGCCTGAAGCGGGTGGGGTGTGGCTGAGGTCAACCGTCTTCGACGAAGGTGAACCGCTTTACCGCAACATTATCCCTGACCAGGGTTTCGTCAAACATCGCCAGCGGCCGCACCCAGATACCCCGCTCGCCGTAAAGGGCCTGATAGACCACCATCTCCTCGCCAGTCTCGCTGTGGCGTGCGCTGTGAAGAACCCGGTAGAGATTGCCCTTGAAGTGTCTGTAGATTCCGTTGCTGATGGCCATGGTCCGGGAGTCGATTCGTCGCACTGATAGAGCTGCCATGCTACCACTCCGCGGGGAGCTGGTGGCAACACCTTTGTGGTGACCCCCGGCCAGCAAGCCATTATGCTTGGCGCTGCACACCAGCGGAGAGCCCCCAAAGCCATGATCGTCAACTGTGTCGCCTACCGCGACGGCAAGCGCCTTGCCGACATCCCCCTCGCCGAGATCGGTGCCACCCTGGCGGACCCCGGGACCTTTCTCTGGCTCGGCCTGCACGAAGTGGAGCCCGAGGTGCTGCTGCACATTCAGGAGCAGTTTGGACTCCACGAGCTGGCGGTGGAGGACGCCCGCAAGGCCCGCCAGCGCTCGCGGATCGAAGCCTATGGCGACACCCTGTTTATTGCCATCAAAACTGCCCAGTTGTCGGCCCCGGGGGCCGGGGACACGGCTGCCGATGGCGATATTCACTATGGCGAGACCCACTTTTTTGTCGCCAGAAATTTCCTGATTTCGGTGCGCCACGGCAATGACCTGGGCTATGCCGCTGTGCGTCGCCGCTGCGAGGATGCTCCCGAGATGCTGGCCAAGGGCGCACCCTTTGCCCTCTATGCCTTGATCGACTTTATCGTCGACAACTACCATCCCATCGTGGAGGCGCTCAGCAGCGAATTCGAGGTTCTGGAGTCGGAAATCTTTACCCACCAACTCGATCATACCGCCATCGAACGGCTTTACGGCATCAAGCGAAAATTGATGGCCCTGCGCAGTGCCGTGGTGCCGGTGGAAGATATCTCGGTGCAGCTCACCCGCCTCCACCCGGAGCTGATCCACAAGGACTTGCGCGCCTACTTCCGGGATATTCACGACCATGTGGCGCGCACCATCGAGACCCTGGACAACCTGCGGGAAATGCTCACCACGGCCATGGCCATGAACCTGTCTCTGATCAGTGTGCGGCAGAACGACATCGTCAAGCGTCTGGCGGGCTGGGGCGCCATTCTCGCGGTGCCCACGGTGGTGTTCAGCCTCTATGGCATGAACTTCCACCACATGCCGGAGTTGACCTGGGAGTTTGGCTACCCGGGAATGATTGTCGCCACCCTGGTTGTCTGTGGCCTGTTCCACCGCAAGCTGAAGAAATCCGGCTGGCTGTAGGCTAGCCCGCCATGGTCCGTCTGGTTCGACGACATTCCCGGTGACCGGGCCTACACCGTCTTGTTCTGTCCCAGGTGCGGAGGTTTCTGTTCCCCGGCGGTGCCCGCAAGCCAACCGGGGCCGCTGATCACTTCGCCATGCGTTCGCGAAAGTCCCAGCTGGTTACCCAGGCTGGGGTAATCTTGACCAGATACTCCCCCTCTGCCCGGCCCAACAGCCACTTGGCCAGGGCGCTTTCCGTATCCCCGAGGTAGCGCAGGATCAGCTCCCGCAGATTTTCCTCCGCACCCGCGGTCAACAGCTCCACCGTGCCCTGGCCGCGCACCCCGTGGTAGGGAATGGTGTCCCCGGCGATTCCAAAGCCACACCCGGGGTTGCGGGCGGCCAGTTTGGCCACCAGGGAGCTGCTGTGGATCGCACAGTAAAAATGCCCGTCGCCGTAGCGGAACCAGTGGGACGCCACCAGGGGCAGGCCCCGGTTGTCGATCACCGCCAGCCGCATGGGGATGGTTGCCGCCGTCAGGAAGGCGATCATTTCCGCTTCCGTGTAGGCGCTGTCTTTTTTGATGGGCAAAGCTGCCATGGCCAGTCCTCAATCGCTGATGGTCGTCAAAGTCGTTACCCGGCCCGGTGGACGATACCGCTGTGACGCAGTAGGGCCTCCTGGGACGGCGGGCGGCCGCGGAACTGCTCGAACAGGGCCATGGCATCCTCGGAGCCACCCTTGGCGAGGACGACGTCGCGAAACCTGTGGCCCGTCCGGGGGTTCATCACCCCCTGCTCCTCGAACAGCGCGAAGGCGTCGGCAGAGAGCACTTCCGCCCACTTGTAGCTGTAGTAACCCGCGGCGTAGCCGCCGGCGAAAATATGGGAAAAGCTGTGTTGAAAGCGGTTGAATTCCGGAGGCCGCACCACCGCCACCTCGGCCCGCACTCGATCCAGGAGGTGCTGGATATCCCCCGCCCCCTGGGGCGCGGGCTGAATGTGAAGCTTCAGGTCGAACAGCGCAAATTCCAGTTGCCGCAGCATCTGCATGGCGGACTGGAAATTGCGCGCCGCCAGCAATTTTTCCAGCAGGTCGTCGGGCAGTGGTTCGCCACTCAGGTAGTGGCCGGAAATCAGGGGGATGGCCTCCGGCTGCCAGCACCAGTTCTCGAGAAACTGGCTGGGCAGCTCCACCGCATCCCAGGCCACCCCGTGAATGCCGGAGACCTGGAGGACGTCGATCTCGGTGAGCATATGGTGCAGGCCGTGGCCAAACTCGTGGAACAGGGTGGTGACTTCGTTGTGGGTCAGCAGGGCGGGGCGCTCCCTGGTGGGGGGGGAGAAATTGCACACCAGGAAGGCCACCGGCAACTGGGCCCCGGTTTCGGCCAGGCGGCGTCCGCAATAGTCAGCCATCCAGGCTCCGCCGCGCTTTTTCGCCCGGGCGTAGAGGTCCAGGTAAAAATAGGCCACTGGCTGATCATCCTTGAGCAGTTGATAGCAGCGGGCATCCGGGTGCCAGAGGTCCACATCCTCGCGGGGCTCAAAGCTGATGCCAAACAGGGTGCCGGTGATGGCGAACAGGCCCTCGAGTACCCGCTGAGCAGGAAAATAAGGGCGCAATTGTTCCTGGGACACGCTGTAGTGCTGTTCCTTCAGCTGTTCGCTGTAGTAGGGGATATCCCAGGCCTCCAGGGGCTGGCAGCCGCGGCTGGCGGCAAAGGCGGCCAACTCGGCCAGCTCCCGCTGGGCCTGGGGCCGGACGGCGGTGGCGAGGTTTTCCAGGAACTCGATCACCTGGGCGGGGGACTCCGCCATTTTTGGCGCCAGGGAGAGTTCGGCGTAGTTGGCAAAGCCCAGCAATGCGGCCATTTCCTCCCGCAGCTGGAGGATTTCCACCATGGCTTCGCTGTTGTCCCAGGTTCCCCCCTGGGGGCCCTGTTCGGAGGCGCGGGTGACGTGGGCGCGGTAGAGTTCCAGGCGCAGGTCTCTGCTGTGGGCATACTGCATCACCGGCAGGTAGGCGGGTATGTCCAGGGTCAGGCGATAGCCGTCGCAGACCTTGGCCTCGGCCTGTTGGCGGTAGTGTTGCAGGGCGGATTCCGGCACCCCCGCCAGCTCCCCCGGGTCGGCGACGATTTTCTCCCAGCCGTCGGTGGCGTCCAGGACATTGTTGGAGAACTGGGTGCCCAGTTGGCTCAGGCGCTGGCGGATGGCGGCAAAGCGCTGCCGTTGGGGCTCCTCGAGGGCGACGCCGGAGAGGCGAAAATCCCGCACCAGGTGGCGAATCGCCTGCTGGCGGGCGGGGCTGAAGGTGGCGAAGTCCGGGCTGTCCGCCAGGGAGCTCACCGCTTCGTAGAGTGGCCGGTGCTGGCCCATCTCGCTGTGGTAGGCGGTGAGCAGTGGCTGGCAGACGTCATAGGCCGCGCGGAGTTCGTCGCTGTTCATGACCGAGTTGAGGTGGCTCACCGGCGACCAGAACTTGTCGATGCGGTCGTCGACTTCTTCCAGGGGGGCCATCAGATTGTCCCAGTGAAAGGGTGGCTGCTGGTTGACCAGGTCGGCAATCCTCCGCCGGCAGTCGGCCAGCAGAGCCTTCAACTGGGTGGGCAGCTGGGCAATCTGGATGGCGCTGAAGTTGGGTAGTGGCGTCTGGCGCATGGGGCTCCTTGGTTGGGCTTGGGCACAGCGCCAGAGTATAGCAATACGGGGCCAGGCCCTCGAATCGGGGGGCGCCAATCCGGGGCTGGGATCAGGAAATTTGGGGCGGGGGGGAAACGGGTTTGGCCCTTTGCTGACAGTTCTCGAGCACCCTTGGCCCCCTCGCCGGGGGTTCCGCCAACTTGACCTGGGCCGGCAAATGGGTCAAGGTAAAAAGGTAATTGTCTGATTTCAGGCAGTTTTCACAGCGCAAACGATTCTCTGGCGCGGTGCTGCGGTTGTTGTCTGTCTGGCCCGATTATTCAGGTTGACTCTTGTTGGTTCCATGCTCTTCGAATCGTTCACTGTGAAGGCGGACACCGCCGTGCCCTTCGAATCTGGAGAGACCATGACTACAGCGACAAATACTACAGCAACCTTGCGAGATCACCCCAGCAATCAGAACAAGGATCCCGCCAAGGGTTATATCGCAATTTTGGGTTGGAGCCTGAAAGCCATCGACGCCATCGACCGCTTTGATCGCCGCTATGTGATTGTGGCGCCACCCTGGGCAGAGGAGTTTGCCCGCAACAACAGTATTCCCTACATACCCTGGAATTTCGAGCGCCTCAACGACCGCTCCATGGAAATCGCCCAGACCCTCAAGGACGAGGGTGTCGATATTGCCATTCCCCTGTTTGAGGAGACCGTGGAGTGGGCCGGCGCCATCAACTCCGTGCTCCTCAACCAGCCGCGCATCTACGGTCAGGCACTGTTGTTCCGGGACAAGGCGCTGATGAAGCGGCGCGCCCAGCTGGGGGGTATCCGGGTGGGTATCTTTGAGGAAGCCCACGACAAGGACGATGTAATCCGCTTTCTCAAACGGGTCAACCAGACCCTGCTCAAGCTGGAGGGCGACCCCAACGACCCGATACATATGAAAGCCTTCGACAAGGCGGGCTGCCTGGGGCACCGGGTTATCCGCACCCCTGAGGATGTGTTCAATATTCCCGACAACGAGTTCCCGGCATTGCTGGAAAGCCACCTCGACGGCTGGGAGTTTGCCGTGGAGGCCTGGATCCACAAGGGCAAAATCCGCTTCCTCAACATTTCGGAATACGTGACCCTGGGCTACTCGGTGTTTGTGCCCGCCACCCCGGAGCTGGAAAAATACCGGGCCCAGATCACCCTCGAGATCGAAAAGTTGATCAAGGCCTTCGATATAGATTTTGGCTTTATCCACCCGGAATACTTTGTCACCAACGACAACGTGATGTACCTGGGGGAGGTGGCCTACCGGCCGCCGGGTTTCAATGTCTTCGAACTGCTGGAGCGCAGCTACGGCTTCAATGCCTACCAGGGCCTGGTGCTGGCCTTTGATCCCCATACCACGGAGGAGGAGATCGGCAATTTTTTCCCCGGGGAGGTGGTGGATGCCAAGGGCTATGCCGGCTGCTTCGGGGTGTACCCCAGGCGGCGGGTGGTGAGCGAATTGCGGATTCCGGAAGCGACCGAGAATCATCCCTACTTCGAGTTTCACGAGCTGCAGGAACCCCTGGAGAACAAGGTCACCAAGCGCACCGCCTTCGGCACCCACTGGGGCCTGGTGTACTTCTTTGGTGACGACTCCCACCAGCTGCGGGACCTTCTCAAGGCTCAGGAAGAGCTGGATTATTATGTCTGATCCACGTCGGCCGGGCAGTTGTACAACCGTCAGAAACAGTGAATAAACAGGGCCTGGCGACAGGCCCCCAAGGACAACTTCCATGGTTGCAGAACAGAGCGAGGCCTCCGGGGCTCCCCGGCCGAGCCGGCAGCTCGAAAGCCAGTTGGACGCCGCCATCTCGCGGCTCGCCGAGGCCCGGCCCTTTGCCAAGGCCACGGTGAGCAGCCGGGTGCTGGACCTGGCCCGGCGGATGCTGGCCAATCCGGAGACGGTGGCGGCGGTGGGTCGGCGCATCCAGGCCCTGGAGCAAAGCGGCATTTTTCTCGGGTCCGACTGGGCCTCGCCGGAAATTCTTCAACCCCTGCTGGCCGCCAATACCCTGCGTCTCGGCGATCGCCACACCGTGGTGCTGGAGTGCCTGAGCCAGCTGCGCTTTCTCGCCGTGGCCCGGGGGGAGTACTTCCACCCCTCACTGTCCTCGGAACACGCCCACCACTTCCTCTCCCAGGTGCTGGCCCTCAACCTGAATCTGCTGTTTGGCGGCGCCGGTGAAGCGGACCGGGAGCGCGATCCGGCACTGGCCCGGGTGGCGGAGACGGTCTACCAGTATCTGGTGGAGCATATCGGCTACGAGAATATTCTCGACCGGGTGATCGACGAGGTGTGGCGGATTCTCTCTCAGCGCCCCATTCAGGTGGATACCGTCAAAACCGTGATCACCCAGATTGCGGTGTGCATGGCCAACCCGGAGATGGGGGGCGGCCGGGGTGGCGATCGTTTGGTGAGCGCCCTGTTCAACCCCAGCCACGGCTGCCGGGAGGATCCGGGGCTGGAGGCCTACAGCCAGCGCCTGCAGGCCATGGACGAACCCGCCCTGCAACAGGAGTCCGGCGCCTTTGCCCGGGCGATGCACGACACCGGCCTGGTCTCCGTGTACCACACGGTATTTCTGCGGCATATCTGTGACAGATCGGACCTGGTGGCCGCCGCCCTGGGCCTGAGCAGCACCGGGCGGGAAGTGATGCTCTGTTATCAGCCCCTGGTGCAGGCCCTGATCACCAGGGGGGTGTTCC
>CAZWUP010000149.1:0-7201 GCA_964637045.1 uncultured Porticoccaceae bacterium
ATCGCATTCGCCCTTTTTCCAATCCGCCACAAAAGGCTGCGCCAATTCGCCGGGGCTGTCATGTTGCAGCGGCAGTTGCACGATATCGGTTTCCTCGCCCAGTATTTCGGGCGCGACATCGGAAAATTTCCTGGCAATCGCCTTGAAGATTTCCCAGTCGGTTTTCGATTCATACGCCGGATCGACCGCCGCTTGCAGCGGATGGATGAACGGGTGCATGTCCGAGGTGTTCATGTCGTCCTTTTCATACCAACTGGCGGTCGGCAGGACGATATCGGCATAAACGGCGGTGGTGGACATGCGGAAGTCGATGGTCACCAGCAGGTCCAGCTTGCCCTCGGTGGGCTCGTCCCGCCACACCACATCCTCGGGCTTTTTCTCGCCGCTCTCCCCCAGGTCCACACCCTGCAGGCCGTGCCTGGTGCCCAGCAGGTGGCGCAGCATGTATTCGTGGCCCTTGCCGGAGGAGCCCAGCAGGTTGGAGCGCCAGATAAACAGGTTGCGGGGGAAGTTCTGGGGGTTGTCCGGGTCTTCGCAGGCAAACTTCAGTGCGCCGCTCTTGAGCTGCTGCACCGTGTAATCCTTGGGGTCCATACCCGCCGCAGCGGCATCCCGGCACAGCTGCAGGGGGTTTGTGCCCAGCTGGGGGGCGGAGGGCAGCCAGCCCATGCGCTCGGCGCGGGTGTTGTAGTCGATGATGGACCCCTGCCACTTGGCCTTGTCCGCCAGGGGCGACACCACTTCCGACATCTCCAGCTTCTCGTAGCGCCACTGGTCGGAATGGTTGTAGAAAAACGAGGTGCCGTTCATCTGTCGCGGCGGGCGCTGCCAGTCGAGGCCGAAGGCCAGGGGCAGCCAGCCGCACTGGGGGCGCAGCTTTTCCTGGCCCACATAGTGGGCCCAGCCGCCGCCGGACTGGCCGATACAGCCGCACATCATCAGCAGATTGATGACGCCGCGGTAGTTCATGTCCATGTTGTACCAGTGGTTCATCGCCGCGCCGATGATGATCATCGAGCGGCCGTGGGTCTTGTGGGCGTTGTCGGCAAATTCCCGGGCGATGCGGATGATCTGGGCGCGGGGCACCCCGGTGATCTTTTCCTGCCAGGCCGGGGTGTAGGGCAGGTCGTCGTCGAAGGAGGTGGCGCAGTTGCCGCAGCCCAGGCCCTGGTCGACGCCGTAGTTGGCCAGGGTGAGGTCGTGGACGGTGGCCACCAGGGCGGTACTGCCGTCCGCCAGCAGTACTTTCTTCACCGGCACCTTGCGCAGTTGTACCTCGGCGTGGTCGGTGTGGTCGAAGTAGCCGTGTTCGTGGGTCTGACCGCCGAAATAGGGGAAGGCCACCTCGGCGATGTCGTCGGCGCGATCCTTGAGGGACAGGGCCAGGCTGAGGTCGGCGCCGGAGTTGCCGTCCCGCTGCTCGATATTCCACTTGCCGCGCCCGGCGGCGGCTTCTCCCCAGCGGTAGCCGATGGCGCCGTTGGGGGACACCAGGTCGCCGCTGATCTCGTCCAGGGCGATGGTTTTCCAGTCGGGGTTGTTGTTCTGGCCCAGGTTGCCGGCGAGGTCGCTGGCCCGCAGAAAGCGGCCCTGGACCAGGCCCTTGGCGGTGGCGTCCAGCCGGACCAGGTAGGGGAAGTCGGTGGTGGTGCGCACGTATTCGCGGAAATAGGGGCTCGGGTTGTCGACGTGAAATTCCCGCAGGATGACATGGCCCATGGCCATGGCCACCGCGGCGTCGGTGCCCTGCTTGGCATGCACCCACTCGTCGGTGAGCTTGGCCACCTCCGAATAGTCGGGGGTGACGGCCACCGTCTTGGTGCCCTTGTAGCGCACCTCGGTGAAGAAGTGGGCGTCCGGGGTGCGGGTCTGGGGCACGTTGGAGCCCCAGGCGATGATGTAGCCGGAGTTGTACCAGTCGGCGGATTCGGGCACGTCGGTCTGTTCGCCCCAGACCTGGGGGGAGGCCGGGGGCAGGTCGCAGTACCAGTCGTAGAAGCTCAGGCAGTTGCCGCCGATCAGGGACAGGTAGCGGGCGCCGGCGGCGTAGGACACCATGGACATGGCGGGGATCGGTGAGAAGCCGGTGACCCGGTCGGGACCGAAGGTCTTGGCGGTGTAGACATTGGCGGCGGCGATGATTTCGTTGACCTCCCGCCAGTCGCTGCGCACCAGTCCACCGAGGCCACGGCGGCTCTTGTATTCCAGGGCCTTGGCGGGGTCGGAGACGATGGAGCCCCAGGCCGCCACCGGGTCGCTGTGGAGGAGTTTCGCCTCCCGCCACAGCCGGAGCAGGGCCTTGCGCACCCTGGGGTACTTGAGGCGGTTGGCGCTGTAGATATACCAGGAGTAGCTGGCCCCCCGGGGACAGCCCCGGGGCTCGTGGTTGGGCAGGTCGGGGCGGGTGCGGGGGTAGTCGGTCTGCTGGGTCTCCCAGGTGACCAGGCCGTCCTTGACGTAGATCTTCCAGCTGCAGGAGCCGGTGCAGTTGACGCCGTGGGTGGAGCGCACCACCTTGTCGTGCTGCCAGCGGCGGCGGTAGCCGTCCTCCCAGCTGCGGTCCTCGTTGGTGGTGACGCCGTGACCCTCGGCGAAAGCCTGTTTTTTTACAGTGAAAAACCGCAGTTTCTGAAGTAAATGACTCATGGTTTATCCTCGCCAGTGCTACTCTGATGCCATTCGCCGCGTCCTGGTGAGCCCGTTGGGACCCGCCCGCGACCACCGGCAATCTCTGCCAACGGACTATAACCAGCAGCCGCTGGCGATGGATGACTTAGGTCAACCATGGGTGCCGGGGCTATACTTGGCGAGGCCCCCGGCTATCACCAAAGGGATAGCGGTGGCGGTAATTCAAGCCGTTGTATTGAATGAGTTTTTTGGTACTGTTGACGAGGCCGCGGGGCGTTGGCCGGGGCCGCGGATCTTTGGGGGTAGAAACATGGTGGCAGCACTGGAAAAGCAGTTTCCCAGGTCGGTGATGATGTACATCACCCTGTCGGTGTTGGTCATCCTGAGCATCCCGCTGATCAATATTTTTTCCTCCTACTGGATTACCGAGCAATCCGACAAGGACGCCCAGCTGATCAACCTGTCGGGCTCCATGCGCATGCAGACTTACCATATCGGACTGCTGTTGCGGGAGGGCGATCACCAGCAGACCATGGCCGCCATCGAGCAGCTGGACAAGACCTGGGCCCACAGCCTGTTTAACCTGCAGCGCGGCGACAGGCCGGCCACCCCGGTGGACGAGCTGTTTGTCGACGCCCTGGCCTTTTGGCAGGGGGAGCTGCGGCCCCTGCTGCTCCAGCATCTGGCCGCCACCACACCGGTGCCCCTGCCCCACGGGCTGTTCGATCAGCAGGTGGAGCGTATCGACACTCTGGTGGGGGAATTCCAGCACCAGGCGGAACAGCGGGTGGCGTCCCTGCGCATCCTGCTGCTGGCCTCCCTGGCGGTGACCGTGCTGATCGGCAGCCTGATTTTCTTCCTGCTCACGGTGCGGGTGGAAAAGCCCCTGCGCCAGGTCACCGTCGCCGCCCACCGCATCGGCAGCGGCGACTACGGCTACCAGGTGGAGGTCAAGGGCAATGATGAGCTGGGGTTGATGGCGGCGGTGCTCAACCAGATGAGCCAGTCCATCAATTTCGCCTATGCCCGTCAGGAGGAAAAAATCCGCCAGCGCACCTGGGAATTGCAGCGCAACAACACCTATTTGACCTTTATGTTCACCAATTCCCGGCGCATTCTCGACGGGCTGCCCTTCGACTATCAGCAGCTGGTGGACGAGTTGTCCCGTCACCTGGACCACGCCCCCCTGGAACTGTGCCTGTTCAGCGCCGAGGGAGAGCACCCCTATCTGCAGTTCACCTCCGAGTGGACGGCCCAGGGCAAGTGCGAGCGGGACTCCTGTGCCGTGTGCAGTGGTGTCGGCCCCTTCTGCGCCCTGGGCAGCCAGGATGAGAGGTTCCCCATCATCCGCCATCTGCAGCACTACGGGGTGATCAACGTACGGCTGCGGGATGGCAAGGGGCTGGGGGCCTGGCAGCGCCAGATGGCACAGTCGGTGGCGGACCAGCTGGCCATTGCCCTGTCCCTGGAGGACCAGCGCACCCAGGAGCGGCGCCTGGCGATGCTCAACGAGCGCGCGGTGATCGCCCGCGAACTCCACGACTCCCTGGCCCAGGCGCTGTCCTACCTGCAGATTCAGGTGGTGCGCCTGCAGAAATCCCACAACAACGCCAACTACTCCACCCAGCAGGGGATCATCGACGAATTGCGGGAGGGGCTATCCTCCGCCTACCGCCAGTTGCGGGAGCTGCTCACCACCTTCCGTCTCAAAATCGACGCCGGTGGCCTGCGCGCGGCCCTGGAAAGCGCCGTCAATCAACTGGAGGAGCGGGGCAATCTGGAGGTGACCCTGGACTATCAGCTGGACGACCTGCCCCTCACCCCCATCGAAGAGATTCACTTGCTGCAAATCATCCGTGAGGCGGGCCAGAATGCGGTCTACCACTCCGGCGGCAGGCAGCTGTTCATTCAGCTCCTCAAGGAAGGGGATAAGGTGACCCTGCGGGTGGAGGATGACGGCATCGGCATCGACGTCAATCCCCACAAGGTCAATCACTACGGCATGGCGATTATGAACGAGCGTAGCCGCCATCTCGGCAGCCAGGTGGAGGTGGTGCGGCGCGCGGAGGGCGGCACCAGGGTACAGTTTGAATTTCTGCCGTCCTGCCTGACCAAGGCGGGCAGGGTGGCGTGAAAAAATAGTGCGGGCGGCCCTCGGGCCGCCCGCAATGGTGTTGCTCAGGGGTTGTAGAACTCGCCGTCCCGGCGCAAATAGAACCACCAGTTGATAAAGATGCAGGCGGCGTAGAAGGCGGCAAAGCCGTTGAACGCCACCTCGGGACTCGCCGCCTTGATCTGCTCACCCAGTACCTGGGGAATGTAGAAGGCGCCATAGGCCGCCACCGCCGAAGTCCAGCCCAGTACGGGGCCGGCCTGCTCCTTGGGGAAGACGATGGCGATGGTGCGGAAGGTGGAGCCGTTGCCAATGCCGGTGGCGGCAAACAGCAGCAGGAAGAGCAGGAAGAAGGGCGCGAAATACTCCTCCGGGGTGGCGGAGTTGTAGGCCGCCTTCATGTAGTAGGACACCCCGAGGGCTGCCACCACCATGACTGCGGAGCATATCTGGGTGACCAGGGCGCCCCCCAGCTTGTCGGAAATCCAGCCGCCCACCGGGCGAATCAGTGCGCCGATAAAGGGCGCCATCCAGGCGTAGGTGAGGGCGCTGGGGCCGTTGGGGTTGACGGTGCCATGGGTCATTACGCCGTCCACCACCAGGTGCTGGTAGCCAAAGATCACCTGAATCGCCAAGGGAAAGGACGCCGAAAAGCCGATAAAGGAGCCAAAGGTCATGGTGTAGATAATGCTCATCACCCAGGTGTGACGATTGTTGAAGATCCGATACTGGCGCTCCAGGTTGGTGCTGATCTTGCCGGGAATCTCCTTCAGCAGAAACACGGTGGCGGCGATCACCAGCACCAGCACCAGTTCCTTGGGTACCCCAAAGCCGGAGCCGTTGGCGGATTCCGGCAGCATCAGCCACAGGCCCGCAACGGAGACCACCAGCCCCAGCAGCAGCATGCCGCCGATCAGGGCAAAGCTGCCGAGGGCGCCGGGAATGTCCGGGGAAACATCCGCGGTGCGGATATTGTTCATGCCGAACCAGCCGGCGATAACCAGGGGAATCAACACCAGCAGCCACACCAGGCCGGAGTTCTGGATAAAGGTCTCGGTGCCGGCGGGGATCTTGCCGATCAGGGTGCCGGAGGCGGTCTGCAGGGTCATGGAGTCGCCACCCAGGGCGCCGAACAGGCCGAAGGTCATCACCAGGGGAATCAGCACCTGCATGGTGGTCACCCCGAAGTTGCCGAGGCCGGCGTTGATGCCGAGGGCCAGGCCCTGCTCCTTGCGGGGATAGAAGAAACTGATATTGGACATGGAGGCGGCAAAATTGCCGCCGCCAAAGCCCGACAGCAGGGCCAGCAGCTGGTAGATCCACAGGGGTGTATCCGGGTTTTGCAGGGCGATTCCCGTCCCCAGGGCCGGGATCATCAGCAGCGAGGTGGTGAACACAATGGTGTTCCTGCCGCCACACAGGCGAATGAAGAAGCTGCTGGGAATACGCAGGGTGGCGCCGGACAGGCCGGCAATGGCGTTGAGGGTGAACAGCTCCGCCTGGGTGAAGGGAAACCCCAGGTTGAGCATTTGCACGGTGATGATGCCCCAGTACAGCCATACCGCGAAGCCGCACAGCAGGCTTGGCACCGAGATCCACAGATTGCGCCGGGCGATTCGTTTGCCCTCGGTCTCCCAGAACGTGGCGTCCTCGGGGTCCCAGATGTGGAGGTCGGCCCCCCTGGACTTGACGGGCGTGGTGGCATCGTTCATGGCGCTGCTCCTGGTGGCAATGGTTGATGGTCACACCTTGGGCGCCGTACCGTCCGTCGACAATGGCCTTTTGTGAATAGGTGGCGCTTTGCACCGGTTGGGGTTGGCGTACCTCCTAGGGGGTAGTCAATTTTACAAGCCCATGAAATATACTGGGTTCAGTGAGTTTTTCTGCCCAGCCCGGTGGTATGAGGTGATTTTTGCGTCTGGCCGGTAAACGGCAAGTGGCTGATGTAAATCAAGTGTTTAGGCGCCGGCAGGAACAAGACTAAAAGGGCCGACAGTGTGTTTGCGCAGGAGTTGGAGCATGGGTAAACGCCGGTATTTTTTTTATTCGGGCAGACGCGCACAAGTGGCGCCTGCACAATCTTTTCTGGCCGACGATGGATAACCGATGTTGACGATGGACGACACCCCGACAACCGTGTTGCTGGTGGATGATCACCCCCTGCTGCGCAAGGGTTTGATGCAACTGATCGAGCTCGAGGACGACCTGGTGGTGATTGGTGAAGCCAGCAATGGCGAGGATGCCCTCGCCATTGCCAAGGCCCAGGATCCGGATCTGATTGTCCTCGACCTCAATATGCAGGGTATGGACGGCCTCGAAACCCTGAAGAAATTGCGCGATGGGGAAATTGCCGCGCGGATAATCATTCTCACGGTTTCCGACAGCGACGAGGATTTGATCGCCGCCATTACCTATGGTGCCGACGGCTATCTGCTCAAGGATATGGATCCCGAAGGCATA
>CAZWUP010000150.1:0-7158 GCA_964637045.1 uncultured Porticoccaceae bacterium
GAGGAGCTGGATCGGGAAGCCCTGGTCAACATTCTGGTGGAGCCCAAGAACTCCCTGGTCAAGCAGTATCAGGCAATGTTCGACATGGAAGGTGTCGAGTTGGATATCCGCAAGGACGCCCTGGACGCCATCGCCGACAGGGCTCTGGAGCGGAAATCCGGTGCCCGTGGGTTGCGCTCCATTCTCGAAAACGTACTGCTGGACATCATGTACGAGATCCCTTCCCGCACCAATGTGGCCAAGGTGGTGGTGGACGCCGCGGTGATTCGCGGCGAATCCGAGCCGCTGATGGTTTACCAGGGCAACGACAAGCAAAAGCTGGCCAACGGCGACGACTGACCGCTTCCCGTGGACCGAGGAGCCGGACCCCAGGGTCCGGCTTTTCGCTTTCCGGGCTTCGGAATTTGCCGCACTTCCGAGCCTAACCCTGTAGAAGTATTGTAGATATTCCCGCCGGGCAAAGGCCGCCCGAGGCCTTGTTATCCCCGGGCAGGGTGGGTAGTATCCCCAGGCATCACCTGTCGCAAGCAGCCTCCCAGCAAAGAGAACTCCATGGCCAAAACCCGTCGCTCCGGGCTTGTGTTACTTCTGCTCGTCGCCCTTGTCACCCCGGTGCTGGCAGAATCCGACCGGGTTCCGGTTGCCGTCGCGCAACCCAGGGACCAAAGCAGCGGCGAGATCCTGCGCCTGTCCGGTGCCGTCACCGCCAAAAATATCGCCAACCTTTCCCCTCGGGTGGACGGCCTGGTGGCGGAGGTGGTGGTGGATGCCGGCAGCGAAGTCGCCGCCGGTGATCGCCTGTTGCAGCTCGATGCAACCCTGGCCAGGTTGGACCTGGAGCTGGCCCAGGCGGCGGAGGCCGAGGCCGCTGCCGCCAGCGCCGAGGCCGGCAGGTTGCTGGCGGAGGCCAGGCGACTGCGGGAACAGCAGCACATTTCCGTCACCGAGGTGGCCAGCAGGGAGGCCGCTGCCGCCCAGGCAGACGCTGCCCACGCCGCGGCCAGGGCCAGGAAAAATGCCGCCGCCGAGATGGTGCGACGGCACCTCCTGCCGGCACCCTTTGCCGGGGTGGTCAGCCGCAGATTCACAGCCGCCGGGGAGTGGGTGAGTCGGGGAACCCCGGTCTTTGAGCTGGTGGCCCTGAGCCCGGTCCAGGTTGACGTGATGGCCCCCCAGGAGCGCTTCGCCGAACTTGCCGTGGACACCCAGGCCACCGTCTACCCGGACGCGAGGCCGGGCCGGGGTTATGCCGCCCGGGTTGCGGACCTGGTGCCGGTGAGCGACCAGAGCCGCTCGTTTCTGGTGCGCCTGGTGGTGGAGGATGCCGGGGTCGACCTGTTGCCGGGAACCTCGGCCGCGGTGGAATTTCGCCTCGGCAACAGCGGCCAGCCGGGCCTGCTGGTGCCCAGGGATGCGCTGTTGCGCCATCCCGACGGCGGCCAGAGCCTGTTCGTTGTCGAGGACGGCGTGGCCCGGCGCCGCACGGTGGCCATCAGCGATGCCCTCGGGGGCAATATTCTGGTGACCTCGGGCATCGCCCCGGGGGAGCCAGTGATCGTGCGCGGCAATGAACTGGTGAGGGACGGCCAGGGGGTGACCATCACGAGCGGCACCGAATGACCCCGTCCCCGGAGGTGGGTCGCCATGTTTGAAGGGGGCGTGCGCAACGGCAAACTGGTTGCCGTAATCGTGTTGATCGTGTCGGTGCTGGGGCTGGCGGCGGCCTTCCGCATCCCGGTGCAGATGATCCCGGATCTGGATGTGCGCACCATCAGCGTGGTGACCAGCTGGGCCGGTGCCACCCCCCAGGACCTGGAAAAGGAAATCCTGATTGAACAGGAGCGCTACCTGCGCAACCTGCCCAACCTGACCCGCATGGAGTCCCTGGCGGAAACCGGCCGCGCCACCATCGAGCTGGAGTTTCCCTTTGGCGTCGATGTCAACGAGGCGCTGATCCGGGTGGCCAACGCCCTCAGTCAGGTGTCCGCCTACCCGGAAAACGTCGATCAGCCCCGGTTGCTGAGCAGTTCGTTCTCGGAAAATGCATTCATGTACTTTTCCCTGGCGCCACTGCCGGATAACCCCCTGGGCCTGGATATGGATCTGGTCACCGACTTCGTCGAGGATCAGGTGCGGCCGCGGATGGAGCGGGTGGCCGGAGTGTCCCAGGTGGATGTGCGGGGGGGTGCCGAGCGCCAGGTGCAGATCACCCTGGATCCCGCCAGGCTGGCCCAGCGGGGGGTTGCCCTCACCCAGGTGCGGGACGCCCTGCGGGCCCGCAACAGCGACAGTTCGGCGGGTGACCTGGACGACGGCAAACGCCGCTATCTGATCCGGGTCATCGGCCGCTTTACCTCCCTGGAAGAGCTGGAAAACCTGATTATTTCCCGCACCGCCGCCGGCGATATCCGCCTCAGGGATGTGGCCGAAGTGAGCATGGACCACTTTGAAGTGCGCCACCGGGCCTATGCCAATGGTGTCAGCAGCCTCAATTTGGCGGTCAAGCGGGAGCCGGGGTCCAACGTCATCGCCATCAAGGGGGAGATGATGGCGGTGGTGGCTGAACTCAACAGTGAACTGTTGTCCCCCAACGGCCTGCAACTGGAGTTGATGAGCGATGACGTGCGCTATGTGCAGGCCTCGGTACGCAATGTATTTACCAACCTGTTGTTGGGGGCGCTGCTGGCCACTGGGGTCATGTACCTGTTTTTGCGCTCCCCCAGGGCCACCCTGATCGGGTTGATGGGGATTCCCGTGTGTACCATCGCCGGGTTTCTCGGCCTGTTGTTGTTCGACCGCACTGTCAATGTGATCTCCCTGGCCGGGGTGGCCTTCGCCATCGGCATGACCCTGGACAACACCATTGTGGTGCTGGAGAGCATTCACCAGGCCCGGCGCCGGGGCCGGGACGCCATCGAAGCGGCCATCTCCGGGGTGCGGGATGTGTGGCCGGCGGTGCTGGCTTCCAGCGCCACCACGGTACTGGTGTTTTCGCCGGTTCTGTTTATTCAGGAGGAGGCGGGCCAGCTGTACTCGGATATCGCCATCGCCATCTCCGCCGCCATCATCGCCTCCATGCTGTTTGCGGTGATGGTGGTGCCCGCGGCCACTGCCCGTCTGGGGTTGGGGAATGTCCATCAGGAGAGCAGTCGCTTTGCCGCGGCCATCCTCCACAGCGCCGCCTGGCTGACCGCAAGCCCGGGACGGCGCAACGGTTGCCTGGCCCTGACTCTCGCCCTGACCCTGGGGGGCGCCTGGCTGTTGATTCCTCCGGCGGAGTATTTGCCGGAGGGCGAGGAGCCCAAGGCCTTCACCAGCATGATCGCACCTCCCGGCTACAATATGGGGGAGATGCAGGCCATTGCCGATGACATCCTGCCCCTGCTGGTGGCGGCGCGCAACGCCGATCCGGAGCTCTTTGACCGGGGTGAAGCCAGGTTGCCGGCCCTGGCCTACTACTCCCTGCAGATTTCTCCCGGCAGCCTCCGGGTGATGAGCGAACCTGTGCGGGACGGCGATATTGGGGCGATGATGAATGCCCTCACCGAGTTGTTCAGCGCGTACCCGGGGATGCGGGCGTTCTCCCACCGGGGCTCCATCATTTCCAGCAATCAGGGGGGCACCAGGGCGGTAAATCTGGATTTTGCCGGGGCCGATCTCGGGGCTCTGTACGGCACCGCCGACCATGCCTTTCGCCGCGCCGAGACACTGTTCAGCAACCCGCAGATCAGCTCGGAGCCCTCGTCCCTGTCCCTGGATCAGCCCCTGGTGCAGATACGCCCCCGCTGGGAGCGCCTCAGTGAAGCCGGGTTCAGCGTGGATGAGTTTGGCTATACCGTGGCCGCCCTCAGCGACGGTGCCTTTGTGGATGAGTTCTTTATCGACGACGACAAGGTGGATATCTTCCTGTTCAGCAGCGCCGGTCAGCAGCAGACCCTCACCGATCTGGCGGCCCTGCCGGTGCACACCCCGGCGGGGGCTGTGCTGCCGTTGGCGGCCCTGGCGGATATCAGCGAAACCGTCGACAGCGATTTGCTGCGTCGGGTGAATGGCCAGCGCACCGTTACCCTGTCCATTATCCCGCCCCGGGGAGTGGCCCTGGAAACCGCAGTGGCCAGGGTGCGCAGCGAGTTGATTCC
Organism: uncultured Porticoccaceae bacterium; assembly: GCA_964637045.1. Classification (GTDB taxonomy): domain Bacteria; phylum Pseudomonadota; class Gammaproteobacteria; order Pseudomonadales; family Porticoccaceae; genus CAYXXZ01. The sequence goes on from CAZWUP010000150.1 coordinate 4,140, forward strand.
GGCCATGAGGGCGGCGGGGGAGGTGGACCAGGGAGTGAGCGTCACCGTGTCCGGGGCCGCTGACCAGCTGGATGCCACCCGGGAGTCGTTGGGCAGCAACTTCGTTATTGCCCTGGTGCTGATCTATCTGTTGCTGGTGGCGATTTTCTCCCACTGGGGGCTGCCCCTGCTGATTCTCACCACTGTGCCCCTGGGTATCGCCGGTGGTGTGGTCAGCCTGGCCGCCATCAACGGCCTCGGCAGCCTTGCCGCTGTGCTCAGTCTGCCCTCCTGGCATCAGCCTTTCGACATGATCACCATGCTCGGCTTTCTGATACTGCTGGGCACCGTGGTCAACAATCCCATTCTGATTGTGGATCACGCTCGCCAAAACCTGAGGGCGGGAAAAATGGCCGTGGAAGAGGCGGTGCGGGAAGCTCTGGCCTCCCGCCTGCGGCCCATTCTGATGTCCACTGCGACCACGGTCTTTGGCCTGGCGCCCCTGGTGCTGAGCCCAGGGGCCGGGGCGGAGCTCTACCGCGGGGTGGGTATCGTGGTGATGACCGGCATTCTGTGGTCGACCCTGATCACCCTCACCTACCTGCCCTGCCTGCTGGTGTTGGTCTTCAAGCTGGCCCGCAGAGGGCGGGGCGGATGAACAAGCATCGGCGGACACTCCCCTGGGCTGGCACGCCCTCAGAGTTGGCACAAATCCCGCCGGCAACGTAAGATGCCGGGGCCTTGGGGGAGGATACAATGCCCTGTGGTGGCCGGGCGGCCGCCGACATTTCTTTTTGCCAATCAAACAAACGGCTATTCATGAGCGACGCAGCACTTTCCATCACCGGTCTGGTCAAGGAATACGACAACGGCTACAAGGCCCTGAAGGGCATTGACCTGGAGGTCAAGCAGGGGGACTTCTTCGCCCTGCTGGGTCCCAATGGGGCGGGCAAATCCACCACCATCGGGATTATCTGCTCTCTGGTGAGGAAGACCGGGGGCGAGGTGCGGGTGTTTGGCAAAAGTATCGACACCCACTTTTCCGAGGCCAAGAAAGATATTGGCATCGTGCCCCAGGAGTTCAATTTCAACCTCTTTGAAAAGCCCTTGGATATCCTGGTGACCCAGGCCGGCTACTATGGCCTGCCCCTGCATCTGGCCAGGGAGCGGGCAGAAAAGTACCTCCGCGAGCTGGATCTCTGGGACAGGCGCGGGGTGCCATCCAGGGAGTTGTCGGGGGGCATGAAGCGCCGGTTGATGATCGCCCGGGCCCTGGTTCACGAGCCCAAGTTGTTGATTCTCGACGAGCCCACCGCCGGGGTGGATATTGAGCTGCGCCGCTCCATGTGGCAGTTTTTACGGGATATCAATGCCAGTGGCACCACCATTATTCTCACCACCCACTACCTCGAAGAGGCGGAGAGTCTGTGCCGCAATATCGCCATTATCAACAACGGTGAAATCGTCAAGAACACCAGCATGAAGAACTTGCTCAAAACCCTGCACCGCGAGGTTTTTATCTTCGATACCAAAGAGACTCTGAGCCGGCTCCCGGACCTGGGCGAGCTCCGCGGCGCCCTGATCGACGAACATTCCTTTGAGGTGGAAGTGGAAAAAAGCGACTCCCTCAACAATTTGTTTACCCACCTCAGCAGCCAGGGGGTGGAGGTGGTGAGCATGCGCAACCGCGCCAACCGTCTGGAGGAGCTGTTTATCGCACTGGTAGCCTCGGACAACGACGACCACCGGGCAGCGGGGAGTTCACTGTGACCAGCTACGAAAAATGGATTGCCTTCACCACCATCCTGATTCGCGAGGTGCGTCGCTTTACCCGCATCTGGCCCCAGACCCTGTTGCCGCCGGCCATCACCATCAGCCTGTATTTTGTGATCTTCGGCACCCTTATAGGTCCCCGTATCGGGGAGATGTCGGGCTTCACCTATATCGACTTTGTCGCCCCCGGGTTGATCATGATGGCGGTGATCACCAACTCCTACAGCAATGTGGTGTCCTCCTTTTACGGCGCCAAGTGGGGCAGGAGTATTGAAGAGCTGCTGGTGTCCCCGGTGCCCAACTATGTGATTCTCACCGGCTTTATCATGGGGGGCGTGGCCCGGGGGCTGGCGGTGGGGCTGATCGTGACCCTGCTGTCCCTGTTCTTTACCCGCCTCAATGTGGAGCACCTGTTTATCACCTGTGGGGTGGTGTTTCTCACTTCGGTGCTGTTTGCCCTGGCGGGCTTTATCAACGCTGTGTTCGCCCGCTCCTTTGACGACATTTCCATCATCCCCACCTTTGTGCTGACGCCCCTGACCTATCTCGGCGGCGTCTTCTACTCGGTGAGCCTGTTGCCGCCGTTCTGGGAAAAGGTCTCCCACCTCAACCCCATCCTGTATATGATCAACGCCTTTCGCTACGGCGTGTTGGGTACCTCGGATATCGACACCGGCACCGCTTTGGTGATGATTGTCGGGTTTATCATGGCGCTGTGGTGGTACTCCATGCACCTGTTGCGCACCAGCAAGGGACTGCGCAACTGATGGCCGGATCCAAGCCCCAGCTGGGGGCCCCCACCGTTTACCCCGACCACTACGATCCCGGGTTGCTGGTGGCTATTCCCCGGGCTCAGGGCCGCGCCCAGCTCCACCTGCCCGGCAATATGGCGGGTGCCGATCTGTGGACTGCCTTCGAAGTGTCCTGGCTCACTCCGGGAGGCAAGCCCCAGGTGGCCGTGGCCGAGTTCCGGGTGCCCTGTACCTCCCCCAACATTGTCGAATCCAAATCCTTCAAGCTGTATCTGAACTCCCTCAACCAGACGTGCTTTGCCACCTGGGACGAGGTGGTCGCCGTGCTCGCCCGCGACCTGGGGGGTGGTTTTGGCGCCGCCATTGGCGTAAAGCTGTTTACCGTGGACGACTACGGGGCGCTGGGGGTAACCAGGATGGAGGGCAGCTGTCTGGATAGCCTGGAAATCGATTGTGCCAACTTCCATCCCGACGGGGGGTTGCTGGCATTGCGGGCGGAGGCGGGGGTCGATGAG
>CAZWUP010000151.1:0-7131 GCA_964637045.1 uncultured Porticoccaceae bacterium
TGGTTGAAGTAGGCGGCCTTCTTGGCCTGATCTGGCTGATCATCATCATCTGGGCCATCGTCAAGTGCGCGCAAAGTTCGGCGGGCACTCTCGAAAAAGTACTGTGGATACTCCTTTTGCTGTTCATGCCGGTGCTCGGCCTGATTCTCTGGCTGTTGCTCGGGCCCAAGGGCTGACAGACTTTGGGTCTGCTGTGGGAGCGGTCTTGGCCGCGAAGCTTTTGTGCCACTTCAGTATTCGCGGCCAAGGCCGCTCCCACAGAGGAATTGCTAGCCTTCCCGCTTCGCCCTCTTGCTGGTGTGGCGGGTGGCGATGGCCGCCATGGGATTGTCCGGCCAGGGGTGTCTGGGGTAACGGCCCTTGAGGTCCTTGCGCACCTCGAAATAGGTGGTGGCCCAAAAGTTGGCCAGGTCCCGGGTTACCTGTACCGGGCGCCGGGCGGGAGACAGCAGGTGGACAACCACCGGCACCCGGCCGCCCACCAGGTGCGGGGTCTGGCTCTGGCCAAACATCTCCTGGAGTTTGACCGCCAGCACCGGCTCGTCGGCACTGTAATCAATCCGCAGGCGGGAACCGCTGGGCACCTGGAGGTGGCTGGGGGCCAGTTCGTCGAGCTGTTGCTGTAGTTTCCACTCCAGGCTCTGTAGCAGCAGCTGCCCCAGGGGCAGACGATCCACCTGGTCGAGGCGGGTGAGCCGGTCCAGGTGGGGTCCGAGCCAGGTCTCCAACGACGCGAGCAGCGAGGGTTCCGAAAGGTCGGGCCAGGGTTCCCCCAGGGTGGTCCGCAGGAGCCGCAAGCGACCGAGCAGCTGCCGGTCGTCGTCGCTCCAGGCAAGCCCCCGCTGGCGCACCGCCTCCAACAGGGCGCCCCGCACCGCCTCCGGGTCGAGCTTGGCCAGGGGCCGGCGCGCCAGGACCAGGTGCCCCAGGCCCCGGACCTCCTCCCCCACCAGGCGGCCGCTGCCGGGGTCCCAGCGCACATCGCTGCGCCAGGCCTTGGCGGCGGGGAAAATCCTCTCCAGCTCTGCGGCGGCAATGGCCGCCCCATGGAAAATTCTGGCTCCGCTGAGCTGCCCGTCCAGCTCCACCGCCACCACCAGTTCCGCCCGCGCCAGGGGGTGGTGCTCCGGCAGCAGGGCCTGGCCTCCGCTCACCAGCTTGAACCGTCCACTTCCCTGGTTCTGGCCGATGCGGTCGGGGTAGGCCCTGGCCAGCAGCTCCGCCAGGGGCTCACAATCATCGACCTCCAGAGTGCAGCGGGCTCGGGCTGCCCACTGGCGGGCCGCCCGGAACCAGCGCCCGGCCGCTCCGGGGCCGTCCCGCCGGGGCCGCTGGGCGAGGACCTGGTGGAGGTCGATATCTTGGTTGTCCGGGGATTCCTCCAGCCACGACACCAGCCAGCAGGCCAGGGGCAGAGCCGCGATCTTGGCGGCCACTTCCAGCAACACCGCCAGCCTGGGGTGACAGGGCCAGCGGGCACAACCCTTCCCCAGCTCACTGAGGCTGTCCCGGTGGTTGACGATTCCCAGCTGCCGCAGCAGCTGGCGGCCGCTGGCCAGGGCTGGTGCGGGCGGGGGTGTCACCCAGGACAGCTGGCCGGGATCGGCAGCGCCCCAGCGCAACAGTTCCAGGACCAGGGCGCTGAGGTCGGCCTGGAGGATTTCCGGCTCGCGATGGGCGACCAGCATCTGCTCCTCCGCCCACAGCCGGTAGCAAAAGCCCTCCGCCACCCGCCCGGCGCGGCCCCGCCGCTGGTCGGCGCTGGCACGATTGGCGCGGCGGGTGTCGAGGCGGGTGAGGCCGTTGCGGGGCTGGAACACCGGCACTCGCTCGAGGCCGCAGTCCACCACGATGCGTACTCCAGGCACGGTGAGACTGGATTCGGCGATGGCGGTGGCAAGGATCACCCGCCGCCGGCCCGGGGCGGCGGGCCGCAGGGCCGCCTGTTGCTGGGCCAGGGGCAGCTGACCGTGGAGTTCGGCCACCTCGATGCCCGCGCCGAGAGAGGCTAGGCGTTGGTGAAGGCGGCGGATTTCCCGCTGTCCCGGGAGAAATACCAGCACATCCCCACCGTGGTTCGCCAGGGCCTCCCGCACCACCCTGGCGCGGTGGGCCTCCGCCTCCTCCCGCAGGGGCGGCGAGCGATAGTAGGTATTGACCGGCCAGCTGCGCCCCGGGCAGTTGAGCACTGGGGTGCCGCCGCCGAGCACATCCAGCAGCGCAGCCACATCCAGGGTGGCGGACATCACCAGCAACTTCAGGTCGTCCCGCAGGCCCCGCTGCACATCCAGGGCCAGGGCCAGACCCAGGTCCGCCTCCAGGCTGCGCTCGTGGAATTCATCGAAAATGATGCCGGCGACGCCCTCGAGGCCGGGATCGTCCTGAAGCATGCGGGTGAGAATGCCCTGGGTCACCACCTCCAGGCGCGTGGCGGCGCCGATCCTGCTCTCGCCCCGCACCCGGTAGCCCACGGTGCCTCCCGGCTGCTCCCCGAGTTGCTCCGCCATAAAGCCCGCCGCCAACCGGGCGGCGACCCGGCGCGGCTCCAGAAGCAGCCATTTCCCGCCTTCCGGGGGGGTGAGCTCGAGCAGTGCCAGGGGTACCCGGGTGGTCTTGCCGGCGCCGGGCTCGGCCACCAGCAGGCAGCGATTGTGGCTGTCGAGGGCCCTCAACAGGTCGGGGAGAATGGCCTCGATGGGCAGGTTTGCGCTGGCGTTGGCCATGGCTTGGAGTTGGTGGCGACTATCGGGCTGAGACTGTAGCGGCAAGGTGTGCCCCTGTTCAACACAATTTGCGGGGTGACTGGGGAATATCCAGGTGCGCGAGAGGCAGGGGTTCGCTGGCCGAGTCTGCTCCAGCGGCGCTGGCATGGCCGGGGTCAGGGCGCCAGTTGAATCATGCCGTCGGGGATCATGTAGCCCACATGACGCACAGTGACGATGTACTTCGGATTGCCGGGCTTGTCCTCGATTTTCTGCCGCAAGCGGGCAACAAAATTGTCGATGGCCCGGTCCATGGGATTCCATTCTTTATCGAACACCTGGAGGGATAGGGTTTCCCGGGAGACTGAACCATTTCCGGCATCGACAAGCAGTTTGATAAAGGCGAATTCCCTCGGGCTGAGGGAAATCCTGTTCCTGCCGCTTTTCAGGCACCGCTCCTGGCTGTCCAGCACCAGCAACCCCGGCGGGGAATCGTCGGCAGGCCTGTTGTCTCCGCTGCGCCTCAGAACGGCGTTTACCCTGGCGAGGAGAAGCCTGGGGTCGAAGGGTTTGGCAATATAGTCGTCGGCGCCAATCTCCAGGCCGACGACGGCGTCGATGTTGTCGTCCAGGGAGGTCAGCATGATGACGGGGGTATTGTTTGTCCCCTTGATCCACTTGGTGAGCTCTATGCCGCTCTCCCCGGGCATGATGACGTCGATGGTGGCGAGGTCGAACGTCTCCCGTTGTAGCAGCGCCCTTGCTTCCCTGGCGTTTCCGGCGTGGCGGCAGGCAAAGCCGTACTTCTCGAACAGCGCGCTCAACTGCTCCCGAATCAGCGGCTCGTCGTCGACCACGAGAATTTTTTTTGGCGTCATAAGGCTCGCGATGTCCGCTCAAGACGGGGTTGTATCACGTCGACGAGTCGCTCGCCGAGGCGCTGGGGAGGGGCTTGCGGTACAGCGCCGCCTCCTTCAATAGTTTGGCGTTCTGGGCATTCATGGGCAGGGTTTTGACGATCTTGATTTTGGACTCCTCGGCCCGGTGCCGCTCCTCGAACAGGTCGACAAGTTTTGGCTCTATTTTTGCCCCATCCCGGGAGAGCACCACCAGAACCTGGGGAAGAATCATGTAGAAGGGATTCTTTTCCACCACTATCGCGGTTTCACCAGTGTTGAGTATAACCAGAGTTCCGAGGGGATAGACCCCCATAAAGCGGATAAATTTCTCCACCAGCTGGGCGTCGAACTGCTTGCCCTTTTGTGCGTAGATCTCCCCCATGGCACTGGTGGGTGACAGCACCGGCTGGCGATAGCTGTCGGAGGAGGTAAGTCGGTCATAGACGTCCACAATGGCGACAATGCGGGCGTTAAAGGGAATTGCCGAGCCTTTCAGCTGGCGTGGATAGCCGCACCCGTCAACGTGCTCATGGTGGGAGTAGGCGACATCCACCGCCGGCCAGTAGTACTCGTTGGCGGTGAGGATCCCGCTGCCCAGGCTGGCGTGGGATTTCACCTCGCCGTACTGTTGCCGGGTAAACTGGCCGCCACCGGCCACCAGCTCGGGGGGCAGCTTCAGCATGCCGACGTCGTGAAGCAGCGCGCCGAGGGCGAGATCGTGCAGCGCCCTGCTGTCGAGGTTGAGAAATCTGCCGAAGGAGGTGGCAAGGGCGCAGCAGGAGATCGCATGGCTTTCCAGGTTGATGCTGGCGCGCTCCATCTGGGCAATCAGGGTCAGGGTGTAGGGGTTCGATATGACGCTTTCGACACAGGAATCGACAATGCTTCTGACTGTTTTCGATGACTCCCCCGAATCCATGGCAATTTTGTCGAGCAGGCCGAAGGTCAGCCGGGTCACCCTTTCGTAGGTCTTCTGCTCCTGATCCCAACTGGTTCGATCCGGAAATTTATGGATCTCCTGGGTTCTCAGTGCACCAGAGTCTTTGTCGCCGAGGGCGCCCCTGGACAGGGATTCGAAGACGTCGATGTAGACATGGTCGCTGTACTTGCGAACCTCGTCGATATCCTCTTCGCTGTAGATATAAAAGCCCTGGATGGCAAACGGGGTTTCAATCCAGGGCCGGTCCATTTCGGAGACGAACATGCCGACCTTGAGGTCGTGGGTATGAATTTTTTTGTGCTTGCGCTCCATGCTGGTATGCAGATAGGTCCTGCTCGAAATGTCCGCTCTAAGAGGCCTGGCGCGCGGCGGTTTACGCCTGAAAAACTTGAACATAGGATACTGCTTGACTCGTTGGAATGGCTCGGACACACCGCAACCGCCGGGCGCGGCTGTGACCTCTTCTCGGCCAATGCCAATTCCATTTGCCTAGAGCACAACCGGTAGTGGGCATTCTATATGTCACTGATATGGCCCTCAATTGGTATATTGTAACGGGAATGTAACCATTGTTGCCGAGGAGTGCCAGCAACGGGGGGTGATGTCCGTAGTGCCCTGATTGATTGTCATTGCTAGACGCGCAGCGACGTGGCAATCTAAAACATCTCAGCAAACCCAGCTCCGTGGGTTGCTTCGCTACGCTTAACAGCCCTCCGCAAAGCGCTCCGGGTCGCCAGTGACAGGTGAGCAAAGCAAGCAGAGGCTCCTATGGTGGCATCCCTGCAAAGTAGGGCAAGAAAAGGCGGATAATGGCGATGGCACAGCCCGTAAGCAACGCTACGGACAGCTTGCGCAGGAGGCTTGCTCCGCTGGCGCGGGCACTCAGGGGGCTAGGGTTTGGCGGACCCACGGTCGCCAACAGGCCGCTGTTATCGATTGTCCTATTCAATGGTTCAAGCGTAGTTGGGATTGCAATTTTTTGGCTCGCACTCCTGTCGGGGTCGCCGGTTCAAGTGTCTGGTGGCTGGCTGCTGGCCACAGGGGCCTTCGCGCTACTGGCGGGGGGTAACGCCTATTTGCTCAGCCGCCTGACCTATCGTCGGCTTGATGAGCTCGGCCAATCCCTGGCGGCCATTTCTGAAGAAAGAAAGCGTTACCTCTTCCTGCCGGATTCCCCGTCGGAAATACCGTCTGCGCTGGAATTTCACTTCGCGCAACTGCTGGTCGAGAATGAGCAGCTGTTTTCAGAAATCCAGGAAAGAGAAGCAATCTACAATTCCATCCTCAATACCCAGGAGGAGCTGGTCTTTATTATCGACAAGGATGGCTATATCTCGTACCGGAATCGCGCCTTTGACGAGATGTTTGGCGCACCTTCCCTGGATTTCGACGAAGACAGCTCGATTTTCTCCGAGAACCTTTCGTTTCTCATGCAGCAGGTGCGCCCGCTGTTTTCCGCCGGCCAGGTGATGGCAAAACAGACACACCTGGATTCGAGAATAGACATCAGGGGAAAATCCCGGTTCATTACCTGGACGGTCAACGCCGTGGTGGAAGTGGCGCCGGCCAGAATCCTGTTTGTTGGCCGGGATGAGACCGAGGAGATGGAAATCCGCCGCAACAACGAGCGCCTGCAGCGCATTGCCACCGTGGGAAGAGCCGCATCGACCATATTTCACGAGATCAATCAGCCCTTGTCGATCATGCAGCTGTCGTCGTTCTTGATAAAAAGTGATCTCGAGAGCATGGAGAGCACGCTGCCGCCGATGGCGAGGGCGGCGCTTCTCAACAACGCCAACATTCTTGAAAGCCAGATAGGCCGGACAAACCAGATCATCAATAATCTGCGTCTTTTCCACTCGGGGGATAGAAGGCGGCTCACCTTCGAGCCGATGTCGCTGGGCGAGCTTGTTCGCGAGGCACTGTCGATGGTGGTGTTGGACCTCCGCGACAACGCTATTGATCTGGACGTCGGTACAGCTGCCGATAACGACGTCGCCCTCAACGGCAACAAGACGCTTTTCACCCAGGTACTGGTGAATATCCTTAAAAACTCGATTCAGATCTTGGCGCAAAGTGACCCCGGTGTTCCGCGGAAAATCATGCTGTCGTCGGCAGTTGCCGAGCAACGGGTCGCTCTCTGTATCGAGGACACCGGCCCAGGTATCCCGGAAGCGGATTTGGTCAAGGTGACCGAGCCCTTTTTTACCACCAGAAACGAAGGGTCCGGACTTGGCCTGGCGCTTTGCCTGGATATTCTCAACTCCTATGGCGGCGAGTTGAGCCTGAGCAATCGCCAGCCCCACGGGCTGGCGACAACCGTCAGATTTCCCCTGCCGGCCCGGGACTAAGCGCCATATCTCCGGCGCGCCCCGCCAGCTGCCAGCATTACATTACCTATACATATTCATACATAAATCATCGGGTCTTGAAGGCTCCGGGGAGCTAGTATTCCGTGGTGGAACAGTGCGCTGGTGAACGCCGGCCGGGGCGGTATTGCTCCAACAGACCAGTGGACCACCATAAGGACGCTCTGATTACTCACAAGTCGGAAATTGGGGCGACACTTTGGGGTCGAGGGCAGAGGTTT
>CAZWUP010000152.1:0-7054 GCA_964637045.1 uncultured Porticoccaceae bacterium
TTTGAATCGCATCCAATTCCCGAGGGGAAATCGCAATGAGTACCGGCTTTCTGAAAATGGTCCTGGCCGCAGCGCTGCTGGCCGGATGTTCCGAACAGCCCGATGGCCAGGGCACGCCTCCGCTGCCGCCAACCGCGGTGGACACCGCCGCCGAGACCGCGGTGCTCCCTCCTGCCATTCCCATCGCCGCGCAAACCGATATCGCCAGCCATGAAGCCAACGGGGTGGCGATTCTCGGCGCTCCTGCCGCCCGTATTTTCGCCACTGGCGGGACCGGTGGCGTGGAGGTCTACGACCTCAGCGGCCGCCGGGTGCAGCAGGTGGCCAGCGGCGGTGAACTCAAGGGCCTGGACCTGCTGCCGCCCCGCCAGCCCGGTGCGCCGCCACTGCTGATCGGTCTCGATGTCCACACCCCCGCCCTGGTGGCCTTCGCCGTGGAGGGGGACGGCACCCTGACCCGGATGGACATTGCCGGTGTCGACCTTCACGGCGCCTACGAGGGGCTGTGTGCCTACCGCAGCCCTGTCGATGGCGAGGCCTGGGTATTTCTCGTCATGGGTTCGGGACAGGTGGAGCAGTGGTGGCTGCGCCCCGATCCCCGGGGTGGTCTCGGCGCCCGCAAGGTGCGCAACCTCAACCTGGCCTCCGAAGTCGCCTTCTGTGCCGCCGACGCCAGCGGCCAGTCCCTGTACCTGGCGGAAAAGGAGGTGGGAATCTGGCGGTTCAACGCCGAGGCGGAGAGCGAGACCGTTCCGCAACTGGTGGATGTGGTGGACTTCGGCGCCATCGCCGGTGAAGTGGGCGGCCTTGCGGTCTATCGCGACCCCCGGGGCACGGCCTTGCTGGTGGCGTCCAACGCCAGTGCCGACCTCATCCACCTCTACGACATCAATGCCGAACACAGCCTGTTGGGGGCGGTTGCGCTGCGGGGGGAGGGCGACATCGACAGCGTCAATGAGGCCGGTGGTCTCGCGGTGACCCCCCAGTCACTGGGAGACGAGTTCCCGCAAGGTCTGTTGGTGGCCATGGACAACGACGCCGGCGCCGGGGCCACCAACTACAAACTGGTGTCCTGGGCGGAGGTGGACGCCGCCCTGGGGCTGGCGGAGCGGGCGGTGAGGAATACGGCGCCGCCGGTGACCTTCGCCAGTATTCAGCCGGTGCTCGAAACCGAGCCCGTGGCCACCCCGGGAGACGCCGCCGACGACCCGGCGGTCTGGGTGCATCCGGCGGACCCCGCCCGCAGCACCCTGATGGGCACCAACAAACAGGGGGGGCTCTACATCTACGACCTGGCGGGCAGGGCCATCCAATACCTGGAAGATGGCCAGCTCAACAATGTGGATGTGCGCTACGGCTTTACCCTGGGCGGCGAGACCGTCGACCTGGTTACCGCCAGCAACCGCAGTACCCGGAGTATCGCCATCTACCGCGTCGACCCCGAGTCCGGTTTGCTCACCGATGTGGCGGATGGCCTCCAGGCCACGGGTCTCGCCGAGCCCTACGGCCAGTGCATGTACCAGCACCCGGTGACCCGGGACACCTATGTGTTTATCAACGACAAGAGCGGGCTTTACCGCCAGTGGCAATTGCTGGATGCGGGCAACGGCCGGGTGCGCGCGCAACAGGTGCGGGAGTTTTCCGTGCCCAGCCAGCCCGAGGGCTGCGTGGCCGACGACGAATACGGTGCGCTCTACGTCGGCGAGGAAGATGCGGCGCTGTGGAAGTTCAGCGCCGAGCCCGACGGTGGCAGTGCCGGTGAAGTGCTGGTGCGCATTGTCGACAACCCGGCCCTCAAGGACGATATCGAGGGCCTGGGCCTCTACCACGGCGCCGAGGGCGACGGTTACATCATCGTTTCCAGCCAGGGCAACGACAGCTATGCCGTGTTCGAGCGCCGCCCCGGCCACGGCTACCTGGGCAGCTTCGCGGTTACCGCCAATGGCGATTTGGCCATCGACGGCGCTTCCGAAACCGACGGCCTGGAGGTGATCAGCACCCCCCTGGGCGGCCGCTTCCCCAGCGGCATCTTTATCGCCCAGGACGGCCGCAACCTGATGCCCGCGGAAAACCAGAACTACAAGGTGGTGTCCTGGAGCGCCATCGCCGCGGCCCTTGGCCTGGATACCCACACCGCCTGGGATCCCCGCAGGGCGGTTGACCGCCGTCAGCAACTGACTGAATAAGGGCCCGCGGTTGGTGGTGTCGACAGAGCCCGAGGTTCTTGTTTAGCCTGGCGGAACAGGGGTGGCAACAGTCCCGTGCTATCGGCTACATGGAGAATGCTGGTGGCTACACTAGAGGCTTTTCTCTAACGCAATAAGATGATGTGTAACGATTTGATTTTTAGGTGGTGCCGGAGGCCGGACTCGAACCGGCACGCTTTTAAGGGCGGGGGATTTTGAATCCCCTGTGTATACCAATTTCACCACTCCGGCCCGGAATGCAGATTTTCTGGTGGACATCAAGGGCGGGGATTATAGCAGTGGACGGCCGGCGGTCAACGGGGAAGGGGTGATTGCCAAGGGTTTTTGGCCAACGGCGGCGGAATCCGGTAATCTTGCGCCTTTTGAGGGGGCATTGCCGTGCGTCGGGACCTGTTCAACTACCACCTTCCGGAATCCTTGATTGCCGCCCACCCCGCCGCCGAGCGCCGGGGCAGCCGCCTGTTGGTGCTGGATGGCGCCAGTGGGGCCATCCAGCACCGCCGCTTTCCCGACCTGCTGGCGCTGGTGGAGCCCGGGGATTTGATGGTGTTCAACGACACCCGGGTGATTCCTGCCCGGCTGCTGGGCCACAAGGAGACAGGTGGCCGGGTGGAATTGCTGGTGGAGCGTCTGGTCGGCGAGTTGGAGGTGCTGGCCCATATCCGCGCCGGCAAGGCCCCCAAGGCGGGTACCGTGCTCCAGTTCGACGACGACGTGATCGCCCGGGTGGAGGGCCGCCACGGCGACCTGTTCAAGGTGGCCTTTACGCGGCCGGTGCTGGATATTCTCGATGCCATCGGTCATATGCCCCTGCCCCCCTATATCGAGCGCGCCGACAGCGAGGACGACCGGGAGCGCTACCAGACCGTCTACGCCCGGGAGCCGGGGGCGGTGGCCGCGCCCACCGCGGGTCTGCACTTTGACGAGGCGCTGCTGGCGGAGCTCCAGGCCCGGGGGGTGAACATCGGCTTTGTCACCCTCCATGTGGGGGCGGGCACCTTCCAGCCGGTGCGCGCCGAGGATATCCGCGACCACCATATGCACACCGAGATCATGGACGTCGGCGCCGAACTCTGCGCCCGGGTGGAAGAGACCCGGGCGGCGGGCAACCGGGTGATCGCGGTGGGCACCACCAGTGTCCGCTGTCTGGAGACCGCCGGCGCCAGCGGCCAGATGCAGCCCATGCGCGGGGAGACGGACATCTTTATCTACCCCGGTTACCAGTTCCGCATTGTGGATGCCCTGGTCACCAACTTTCATCTGCCGGAGTCCACCCTGCTGATGCTGGTCGCCGCCTTCGCCGGTTACGGCAAGGTGATGACGGCCTACCGCGAGGCGGTGGCACAACACTACCGGTTTTTCAGCTACGGCGACGCCATGTTTCTCACCCGCGACCCCGAGGGTCATCAGATCACCGTGGCGGATGTGGCCTCCGAGCTGATGGTGGCTCAATGACCGGGCGGAGCTTTATGGATTTCGAGCTGGATACCGTGGACGGCCTGGCCCGCCGCGGGCGCATGACGTTCCCCCGGGGGGTGGTGGAAACCCCGGCCTTTATGCCGGTGGGCACCTACGGCACGGTGAAGGCCATGCTGCCCAGGGATATCCGCGCCACCGGCGCCCAGATCCTGCTGGGCAACACTTTTCATTTGATGCTGAGGCCCGGCACCGAGGTCATAGAGGCCCACGGCGATCTCCACGATTTCATGCACTGGCCGTGGCCCATTCTCACCGACTCCGGCGGCTTTCAGGTGTTCAGCCTGGGCAAAATGCGCAAGATCACCGAGGAGGGGGTGGCATTTCGCTCCCCCATCGACGGCAGCCCGGTGTTTGTCAGCCCCGAGGTTTCCATCGGGGTGCAGAGGTCCCTGGGTTCGGATGTGGTGATGATCTTCGATGAATGTACCCCTTACCCCGCCACCCACGAGCAGGCCCGCCATTCCATGGCGTTGTCCCTGCGCTGGGCGGAGCGCAGCAAACAGGCCCACGGCGACAGCCCGTCAGCGCTGTTCGGCATTGTCCAGGGGGGTATGTACGAGGACCTGCGGCGGGAGTCCCTGGCCGGGCTCGAGGCCATGGGCTTCGACGGCTACGCCGTGGGCGGACTGTCGGTGGGGGAGCCCAAGGAGGATATGATCCGGGTGCTGGACGCCATCGGCAACGAACTGCCGGCCACCAAGCCCCGCTACCTGATGGGGGTGGGCAAGCCCGGGGACATCCTGGAGGCGGTGCGCCGGGGCATCGATATGTTCGACTGTGTGCTGCCCACCCGCAACGCCCGCAACGGCTATTTGTTCACCAGTCAGGGGGTGATCAAGATCCGCAATGCCGTACACAAACACGACATCGGCCCCCTGGACCCGGCGTGCGATTGTTACACCTGCAGCAATTTCAGTCGCGCCTACCTGTACCACCTGGACAGGTGCAACGAGATCCTCGGCGCCCAGCTCAACACCCTCCACAATCTCCATTACTATCAGCGGCTGATGGCGGATATTCGCGCCGCCATCGCCGCCGGCAATCTGGACGCCTTTGCCGCCGCCTTCTACGCCACCCAGGGCAGCCGGCAGGCACCGGGGGCCGCCCTATAACCCGGCCGGCAATTGCCCTATAATCGGGCGCTTTTACGGCAACCACGAGCCAACCCATGAATCGAAACTCCCTCTGGCGGTACCTAGTTATGCTGACAGTACTCGCCATCGGCATCGTCTACTCCCTGCCCAACCTTTATGTGCCGGACCCAGCCATCCAGGTCGCCGGCCAGACCAGCGGCCAGGAGATCGGCGACGCCGAGCTGGAGATGATCAGGAAGGTGCTGGACGATCACCAGATTCCCTATTTCGGGGAAGAGGCGACCAAAGGCAACGCCATGATCCGGTTGCGGAGTCCCGAGGATCAGCTGCGGGCCAAGACCCGGCTGCAGCTGGCCCTGGGGTCGGACTATGTGGTGGCCCTCAATCTGGCGCCCACCACCCCGGCCTGGCTGGCGGCCATTGGCGCCGAGCCCATGAAACTCGGCCTCGACCTCAGCGGCGGGGTGCACTTTCTGCTTCAGGTGGACACCGACAAGGTGATCAACAAGTACCTGGAGACCCAGCTCGATCTGCTCAAGACCGCGCTGCGGGACGCCAAGGCCCGCTACCGCAGCGCCGCCATCGAGGGCAACGGCCTGACCCTGGTGTTCGCCCGGGAGGAGTGGCGGGATGCCGCCGAGGCGGTGGTGCGCAGCGATTTCCGGGATTTCAGCCGCGAGCTGAGCACCAGGGACGGCCAGTTCGTCCTGCGCATGAATGTGCTGGAGTCCCTGGTCAAGGAGCGCGAGGACTACGCCGTCGGCCAGAACCTCTCCACCCTGCGCAACAGGGTGAATGAGCTGGGGGTGGCGGAGCCCATCGTCCAGCGCCAGGGCCGCAACCGCATCGTGGTGGAGTTGCCCGGGGTGCAGGACACCGCCGCCGCCAAGCGCATCATCGGCAAAACCGCCAACCTGGAGTTCCGCCTCGAGGCCAGCCCGGACGACCCCGGCAACCGGGAGGAGTTCGAGCACCGCGACCCCGACCGCATGCCCCGCACCGCCTGGCTGGAGCGCACCGTGGTCATTACCGGGGACCAGGTCAGCCACGCGTCCTCCGGCTACGACGAAAACAATATGCCCCAGGTGAATATCAGCCTCGACAGCGAAGGCGGCCGGGCCATGAACATGGCCACCCGCAAAAATGTCGGCCGCAATCTGGGGGTACTCTTTATCGAGACCCGCAGTCAGCTGGTGCAGGAGGTCAACGAGGCGGGGGAAACCGTCACCCGCACCGAGCAGTTCGAAGAGAAGAAAATCATCAACCTGGCCACCATCCGCAGCGCCCTGGGGGTGTCGTTCCGCATCACCGGTCTGGACAGTCCGGCGGAGGCCTCGGAGCTGGCCCTGCTGCTGCGGGCCGGGGCCCTGGCGGCGCCCATGTACTTCGTCCAGGAGAGCACCATCGGCCCCTCCCTGGGGGCGGAAAACATCGCCATGGGTGTCACCTCGGTACAGATCGGCATCGCCCTGGTGGTGATTTTCATGCTGGTGGTGTACAGGGTGTTCGGCATCTTTGCCAACCTGGCCCTGGCCCTCAACCTGCTGCTGCTGGTATCCATCATGTCCATCCTGGGGGCGACCCTGACCCTGCCGGGCATCGCCGGCATCGTATTGACCATGGGTATGGCGGTGGACGCCAATGTGCTGATCTTCGCCCGCATCAAGGAGGAGCTGGCAACCGGGCTGTCGCCGCCGGCGGCCATCAGCGCCGGTTACGACCGCGCCCATATCTCCATTGTTGATGCCAACATCACCACCCTGATTGTGGCGGTGATTCTGTTTGCCATCGGCACCGGCCCGGTGCAGGGCTTCGCCGTGGTGCTGTCCATCGGCATTCTGACCTCGATGTTCACCGCGATTGTGGGCACCAGGCTGCTGGTCAACCTGGTCTACGGCGGCCGCAACACCAAAAAAATGTGGATCTGAGGAGGCTCACCGTGGACATTCCAATCATCAATTACATGAGATGGCGCAAGCTGGCGGCGGTGATTTCCATCCTGCTGGTGGTGGGTTCCATCGTCTCCCTGGCCACCAGGGGCCTGGCGCTGGGGCTGGACTTTACCGGCGGCGTGCAGATCGAGGTGGGCTACCAGCAGGATGCCAACCTGGAGACCATTCGCCAGCAGCTCAGGGGTGCCGGCTACGACAACCCGGTGGTGGTCCATTTTGGCAGCGACAAGGATGTGCTGATCAAGTTTCAGGCGGAATCCATTGAAGGCGTGGAGCAAAAAGTCATCAGCGCGCTGACCGTCAACGGCGAGCAAGTCGAACT
>CAZWUP010000153.1:0-7041 GCA_964637045.1 uncultured Porticoccaceae bacterium
CACAGCCCTTCTTGGTCCACACCTCCACATTGGCGGGCACCATGGCCACCCGGCTCTCGCCCGCCTTGAGTTCTGTTGGTATGCCTATGATCACTTGGGTCTCCACCTTGGGATGGTTGATTGCTGCGCCGGTTGGAATTTCGGTGTGCAGAGTTGTTGTCGGTTAAAGCTTAAGATCCAGTTAGCGCCTTGAGTCATTTCTTGGCTTTACACACGGGTCTTATTGGGAATCTCCATAGCGGCGGGGCTTACAGGTCCGCTCGAGGCCAGACATTTCCCACCTCTGTTCGCCCGGAGGAGAGCCTGCCCCGCGAGCGGAGCGAGTGCCCTGGGTGCCCGGCTCCTACACCAGTCCGATCTGGCCAACATCAAATTGAAACAGCACTAGATGAATTCATTCACTCTTTGATTGTCGCCCCTTAAAACCTGCGAAATTTGTGAAATCCCTTGGTTTGAAGGGGCTCGCGCTGGCTTCCAGCCTGCGCCAGCTATTCACTCAGCTAAAGGCTTGCCGATTTAATATGCAGCACTGGCGCTCACTATCGAGCGATGTGAAGACGTGCTGAATAGTTCCCTTCTGTAATAGTTACCTTCTGTATAAGCCACAAGTTGGATTGCCAAGCACCGGGCATGCCGAGCACCCGCTCCATGCCCCTGGCGAAGCTGACAGCCTCACCCGGTGCCCGTCGGAACAGCAATCCATTAGCATTAATACAAATGGATAATACATTCGAATAGTTGCGCCGGCAAGACTTTTTTGGCCCCCGCGCCAACGCCGGTAAAAGTGTTCAGCTTGTGGTTGACCAGTAGTCGCGAAGTCGCCCTTGATAGCAATCGCTGGCAATAGTAGTGAAATAGCTTACCGAGGGCTGTCCTCCAGCCACACGTGCTTGTAGGAAATATAGTCCAGCAGGTTGCCGTGGACCCCGTGCACACTGGGCTGGATCAGGCTCTTGCTGGTGTAGATATAGAGGGGGATCACCGGCAACTCCTCCAGGAGAATGCCTTCCGCTTCCCGCAACAGGGCGTAGCGCTCCTCCTGGGTGGCGGCGGCGGGGGCCAGGCGCAACACCAGGTCGTCATAGCGGGGATTGCTCCAGCCGGTTTGATTGTTGCCACCACCGGTGACCCACATGTCGAGGAAGGTGTTGGGGTCCACATAGTCGCCGATCCAGCCGGCCCGGGAAATGCTGTAGTTGCCCATGGTCACCGAACTCAGAAACACTTTCCAGTCCTGGTTGTTGAGGCTGATATTCACATTCAACTCGGTGTTCCACATCTGCTGAATGGCGACGGCGATTTTCTGGTGGCCCTCCGATGTGTTGTAAAGCAGCTCTGTCACCGGAAAGCCCTGGCCGTTGGGGTAGCCGGCTTCCGCCAGCAGGCGACGGGCCTCCTCGGGATCGAAGCGGAGGTCCGATTGGGCGCTGTAGCCCATGGTATCCGGGGGGGTGAAGGTGGTGGCCGGGATCTCGCCGCCCTTGGTGATGCTGGTCACTATGGCCTGGCGGTCGATGGCCAGATTGAGGGCCCGGCGCACCCGCTTGTCCATCAAGTGGGGCTTGGTGACGTTAAAGCGGTAGTAGTAGGTGCCCAGGTAGGGGGCCACCTGCAGGACGTCCGGGTTGTGCTCCCGGTACCAGGCGATCTTGTCGATGGGGATGGTCTGGGTGATGTGCAGTTGGCCGGCACGGAACATGCGCTCCTCGGTGGACACATTTTCAATGGGGCGGAAGTCGATGCCGTTGAGCCGCACCCTTGCCGCGTCCCAGTAGTGGGGGTTGCGGCGCACCTTGATCACCTTGTTGAGTTGCCAGGTATCGAGAATAAAGGGGCCATTGCCCACATGGTTGCCCACCCGGGTCCACTGGGTGCCCCGCTCGTGGGGCGCGCCGAACTTCTCGATGGTGGCACGGTGAACCGGATAGCTGCTGTAGTGGTCCAGCAGCTGTAAAAAGTAGGGGGTCGGGTTGTTGAGGCGCACTTGCAGGGTGTGGCGGTCGAGGGCGGTCACCCCCACCTGGCTGAAATCGCTGATCTCGCCACTGGCATAGGCCTCGGCATTGACCACGGCAAACAGCATGTAGGCGTACTGATTGCCCAGCTGAGGTTGCAGTGCCCGCCACCAGGACCACACGAAGTCCTCGGCGGTCAGCGGGTCGCCGTTGGACCAGCGGGCATTCTCCCGCAGGTGGAAGGTGTAGGTTTTGCCGTCGCGGCTGATTTCCCAGCGTTCGGCAACGGCGGGCACGGATTCGAGGGTTTGCGGATCCTTGGCCACCAGGCCCTCCGCCAGGGCGGCGATGATGTTGTGTTCGGGCACACCGGTGACGATATGGGGGTCCAGCTCCTGGGGTTCGGTGCCATTGCCGAAGTGGAGGATCTTGTCCCGGTTGCCCGCCTCGACGTTGGTTTCGCCGCTGCCACAGGCACTGAGCAGCAGCGCCCCCAGCAGGCTAAGCAGCCGGAATGGTGCTTTGGTCATGGTAGTCCTTGAGATTTGCGCCGAAGTCGGGCAATCATACTGGACCCCCGGCATTTGACAAACTCTCCCCTCGAGCGGGGGCGGGCAAGGGGGACAGCGAACAGGAGCCTGTATGGACGACGACCTTCAACGACTCAGCGAACTGCTGCAGGCCAGCCGGCGCACAGTGGTTTTTACCGGCGCCGGCATCAGCACCGAGTCGGGAATCCCCGACTTCCGCAGTCCAGGGGGGATCTGGACCCGGTTCAAGGCCATCGACTTCAGCGACTACCTGGCCTCGGCGGAGGCGCGCCGGGAGGCGTGGCGGCAGAAGCTGGAACTCGGCCCCCAGCTGTCCTCGGCAGAGCCCAACCGCGGCCATCTGGCCGTTGCCGAGTTGGTGCGGCGAGGCCGCTGCCGGGCGGTGATTACCCAGAATGTGGACAGCCTCCACCAGCGTGCCGGCGTGCCGGAGGAACTGGTGATTGAACTCCACGGCAACAACACCTATGCCGCCTGTCTGGACTGTGGCCTGCGCCACGAGCTGGAGCCGTTACTGGCGGCCTTCGCCCGGGACGAGACCCTGCCCCAGTGCCGGGGCTGTGGCGGTATCGTCAAATCCGCCACCGTCTCCTTTGGCCAGCCCATGCCGGAGGAGGCCATGAACCGGGCGGAGCAGGCGACCCTGGATTGCGACCTGTTTTTGGCGGTGGGCTCTTCCCTGGTGGTGTATCCGGCGGCGGGCTTTCCCTTGATGGCGGCCCGCATCGGTGCCAAACTGGTGATCCTCAACCGGGAGCCCACAGAGCTGGACGACATCGCGGATCTGGTTCTGCACCGGGAGATTGGCCCCACACTGGCGGCGGCAGTGGGGATGGGGTAATTAACCCCGACCGATGGATGGCACTGAATTTGGTCCAGCCGCGACCGGGCTACGCAGCACCACAAAGCCCTTAGTTCAGTGTCGTTCCCCCGACAGATAACTGCCACTGTACAGCTCCCCACGGAGCACCACTTTTTTGAGAATCCACAATCCATGATTACAGGCCCCACCTCCCATCGTTTCTATTCCCAGCGTCTTCAGCTCCACTATGTAGACTGGGGCAATCCCGAGGCGCCGCCCCTGGTGCTGGTGCACGGCGGCCGCGATCACTGCCGCAATTGGGACTGGGTAGCAGAGGAGCTGAGGGCGGACTGGCATGTGATCTGCCCCGATCTGCGGGGCCACGGGGACAGCGCCTGGTCCCCGGACGGGGAATACAGCATGACCTCTTTCGTCTACGCCCTGGCCCAGCTGATCCATCAGCTCAAGCTGGCGCCGGTGACCCTGGTGTCCCATTCCCTGGGGGGCAATATCGCCCTCCGCTACACCGGCCTCTATCCCGACAGCGTGCGCCGCCTGGTGGCCATCGAGGGCCTGGGGCCGTCTCCCGAGATGATGGCGGAGCGCCTGGCCAAGTCCATCGACCAGCGCATCCGCGAGTGGATAGATACCAAGCGGGCCGCCGCGGGGCGGGTACACAAGCGCTACCAGAGCCTGGACGAGGCTTATACACGAATGAAAACCGAAAACAGTTACCTGTCCGATGCCCAGGCCCGCCACCTGACCCAGCACGGCATCAGTCAGAACGAGGACGGCACCTGGAGCTGGAAATTCGACAACTATGTGCGTTTCATGAACCCGGTGGATCTGCCGGAGTCCGATATCCACGGCCTGTGGCATGCCATCAGCTGTCCCACCCTGTTGTTGTACGGTGCCGACAGCTGGGCCTCCAACCCGCAACAGGACGGCCGCGCCAGACACTTCCGCAATGCCAGGGTTGAGGTCTACGAGAACGCGGGCCACTGGCTCCACCACGACCAGACCGAGCGCTTTGTTCGCGATATAAAGGCATTTTTGTAATCCACCCCCAGACAGCCAACCACAAGGTAGTCAGCCCATGGCCAAATCCCTGAAAATTGACGGCATCCTCACCATGCCGGGATACCCTTGCGATACCCCGTCCCTGGTCAGCAGAGCCTGCCAGCTGGAAGAGCTGGGCTTTGACGGCCTGCTCACCGCCGAGGTGGCCCACGACGCCTTTCTGCCCCTGGCCCTGGCGGCCCACCACACCAAGGCCATCGAGCTGCGCACTTCCATCGTCGTCGCCCTGGCCCGCAGCCCGATGACCACCGCAGCCTCTGCCCACGAGATCAACGCCTGGTCCGGGGGCCGCTTTACCCTGGGGCTGGGCTCCCAGATCAAGCCCCATATCACCAAACGCTTCAATATGCCCTGGCACGGTCCGGCAAAGCAGATGAGGGAATATATCGAGGCGCTGCACGCGATCTGGGATTGCTGGTACGACGGCAAAGCCCTGGCGTACCAGGGTGAGTGCTACCAGCACCAACTGATGACCCCGGAATTCATGCCGGAAAACACCGAATTTGGCCGCCCCCGGGTGGTGATGGCGGCGGTGGGTCCGCTGATGCTGCAAACCGCGGCGGCGGTGGCCGACGGTGTGATCTGTCACGCCTTTTCAACCGCCCGGCATTTTCGCGAAGTGATGATCCCCACCCTGGAGGCCGCCCTGGCCAGCCAGGGTAAAACCCTGGATGACTTTGAAATTCAGTATCCGGCCTTTATCGCCACCGGCGCCACCGAGGAGGAGCTGGCGGCGGCCATCGCCGCCACCAGGGCCAGAATCGGCTTCTACGCGTCCACCCCGGCCTACAAGACGGTGCTCGATACCCACGGCTGGGGAGAGCTGCAGCCCCAGCTCAACCAGCTCACCAAGCAGGGCCGCTGGGGAGAGCTGGCGGACCTCATCGACGACGAGGTGCTCAATGCCTTCGCCGTGGTTGGGGAGCCCCTGGACGTGGCCAAACAGTTGCTGGCCCGCTTTGGCGGGCTGGTGGACCGCATCAGCCTGGACGGCCACCTGGCGCCGGAGATCCTCGGCCAGCAATTGGATATCCTCCGCGGCCGTGGCTGAGCACAGGGTAACCCTGGTTGTGGAAGGCGGCCAGATTGTTGCCCTGGCCAACGATGTCACCGACCTGCTGGAAGTGATGCGCCAGGCGGGCCTGACGGTGCGCAAATCCTGCCGCAACGGTGTGTGTGGGCTGTGCAAGTGCCGCCTGGTGGCGGGGGAGATCACCTACCACTGGCGCCAGCCCCACGGGCTGTGGCAAAAACATATCGACCAGGGGCTGATTCTGGCCTGTATCGCTTTCCCCCTCGGCGACCTGGTGCTGGACCAGATCCCCCTGGTGGCGCCCGATAAACCAACTAACCAATAACAGAGGACCTGCCATGACCCCAGATTACTCATCCGGCCTGCCTGTATCCCGGGAAGCCGTCGCCACCGCCGATCCCGGCGTTCCCTTCTGGACCGAGAACCTGCTGTTCTGCCCCTACGACCCGGTGTGCGACATCGGCGCCTGGTTGCACCTGGGGTCGATGCCCAACGATTTTGGCCTCTGGGAGGACCGGGTGCTGATCTGTCTGCCCGGCGACCAGGGGGTGTTGTCCATGTGGGCCTACTACCGCACCGCTCAGCACAACAAACCCGCCGGGGCCAATCTGGCGGCGCGCTGCATCGAGCCCTTTCGGCGCTGGCAGGTCACCTTCGACGGCTACGCCCAGCACATTTCCAATATCGATATGCAGGCGGGCCTGGCCCCCGACGGTCCCCGCAAGCGGGTGGTGATGGATTTGACCATCGAGGCCGCGATGCCGGTGTGGGATGCCCACACCTCCGCCACCGGGGATACGGGGAAGGGCGGCATGGACACCCAGAGCTGGGCCAAGGAACACTACGAGCAGATGTACCGGGCCACCGGTGTGGTTCGCGTGGATGGCGTCGAGTACCCCTACAACGGCACCGGCTGGCGGGATCACTCCACCGGGCCCCGCGGCGGCAGCGGCGGCGACCCCTGGGGCGGCCATGTGATCGCCGGGTGTCTGTTTCCCAGCGGTCGCGCGCTGATCTTCTCCCGCTACTGGAAGCCGGACGGCACCATCAACCTCGAAGGGGGCTGTGTGTACGAGCCGGACGGCGGCTTCCACCACTGTGAAGTGGTTGCCGCGCCCCGGCTGACCGGTTTGCAGTGGACGGGTGAAGAGCTGCCCATCGGTCTGCGCTGGCCCGGCGGCGAGTTGAACATCACCATGACCACCGGGCGCTCCATCTGGACCTCGATGCAGAAAGGCCTGGCGGTGGGCAAGGACCTGGAGGGCCGGGGGCTGATGTATGTGTTGAACTTCGGGCCCTGCCAGTGGGACGGCGAAACCGGTTATATGTACATGGAGCGCTCGGACGCCCTCAATGCCCTGCCGGCGGAGATCAAGGCGGGCTGAGGGTTGCGGCTAGCGGTTGCCGGTGCGGGTTTCGACCGCGGTGCCGGCAACCGGCGAGCGGCCTGGCAGGGCTCGGGATCGCTGCAATGTCTGGCACCGTGCAAGATGTAACCCGGTGCCAGATCTGTAAAGGTTGGTAACTGTCCTGGACTTCCCCTCGTGGGGTGGCTAGGTTTCACTATTACTCACAAGTCGGAAATTAGGGCGACACTTCGGGGTCGAGGGCAGAGGTTTC
>CAZWUP010000154.1:0-7034 GCA_964637045.1 uncultured Porticoccaceae bacterium
GGCGACATCGTCGGCATGGTGGTGGCCCTGTCCCTGGTGCGGGAGCTGGGGCCGGTGCTGTCGGCGCTGTTGATCTCCAGCCGCGCGGGTTCCGCGGTGACCGCAGAGATCGGTCTGATGAAAACCACGGAACAGCTCAGTGCCATGGAGATGATGGCCATCCAGCCGGTATCCCGGGTGGTGGCGCCCCGCTTCTGGGCCGGGGTGATCTCCGTGCCCCTGCTGACCTCGGTGTTCAATGTGGTGGGCATCTTCGGCGGCTATCTGGTTGCGGTTCATATGCTGGGGGTGGATGCCGGCACCTTCTGGTCCCAGATGCAGGAGGCGGTGGATTTTCGTCTCGACGTGGTCAACGGGTTTATCAAGAGCGTATTTTTTGCCGTGGCCATCATTTTTATCGCCGTGTTCCAGGGCTATCACGCCACGCCCACGGCGGAAGGGGTTTCCCTCGCCACCACCCAGACAGTGGTCAAGTCTGCCCTGGTGGTGCTGGCGATGGATTTTGTGCTTACCGCGTTTATGTTCAGGGGCCTGTGACGGGCTGGGAGTCGGTGATGAATCGCCAAATGCTGGATTTTTGGGTGGGGCTGTTTGTGGCCCTGGGGATTGTGGCCACGGTATTCCTGTCCCTGCGGGTGGCCAATCTCACCACCACCCTGCAGGGGGGCAGCGTCTACCAGGTGCAGGCGGAATTCGACAATATCGGAGGCCTCAAGGTGCGGGCGCCGGTCAAAAGCGCAGGGGTGACCGTGGGCCGGGTCAGCGCCATCCGCTACGATCCCGACCTCCACAAGGCGGTGGTGACCCTGGACCTGGACGCGGCCTATCAGTTCAGCGCCGACGCCTCCCTCAGCATCCTGACCTCCGGACTCTTGGGTGAACAATACATCGGCCTGCAAACCGGCAGCGACACCGAAATGCTACAGGACGGCGACCTGGTGTGGCTGACATCCTCCGCCATCGTCCTGGAAAACCTGATCGGCCAGGTGCTCTTTGGCCGCGCGGGGGACGACAACGACAAACCCGCTGCGGATAGTCCGCTGGAGATCAAATAATGAAGTTCGCGGCCCGCTTTCCCGTCCTCTTGGTGCTGGCTTTGGTGGCCAGCCTCAACGCCTGGGGCCAGCCCCTGAGTCCGCTGCAATTGGTGGAAGCCACCGTCAACGACGTGGTGGCCGATATGAACGCCAATCAGGAGGTCTACGCCAGCGACCAGGACAAGCTGCGGGCCATGGTCCTGACGCGGGTGGCGCCCCACTTCAACTTCAATCGCATGACCCAGTTGGCCATGGCCAGGTACTGGTCCCAGGCCACTCCGCAACAGCGCCGGCAGATCAGCGAGGAAATGCTCCAGCTGATGGTGCGCACCTACACCAGCGCCATGTTCACCTTTCGCAACCAGCCCATCGCCCTGGTGGACGAGAAGATCATCAACCCCCGCAGTGCCGTGGTGCGGGTCCGCGTCACCACCACCAGCGGCCAGGATGCCAGTGTCGTCCTGCGCATGGAGAACCGCGCCGATCGCTGGCAGGTTATCGATGTGGTGGTGGACGGGGTGAGCATGGTGATCACCTACCGGGGCACCTTTGCCGAGGAGATCAGCAAATCGGGCATCGACGGACTGATCGCCAGTGTCAGACAGGACAACTTGCAGCGGGTCGATCAATGAGCCGGCCCAGCATTGCCGTCGAGGGCGCCGGGCTGGCCCTCGATGGAGAGGTGACCATAGCCACGGTATCGGCACTCTTTCGCCAACTGGAAGGCGCCTTTGCCAAACTCGGTAAGGACGTGGAGGTCAACCTGGACTGCGCCGCCATGGCCCCCGCGGATTCCGGCGCCATCGCCCTGCTGGTGGAAATTCACCAGTTGGCCAGGGCGCGGGGCAAAAGTCTGAGGATCACCGGCCTCAAGGACAACCTGATCAGTCTGATCCGGATCTACGGGGTGGAGTGGGTGCTCGCCGCCGAGAACCGGGAAAATTGACCCCTATGTCCGGGTCGACGGCCCGGCGTCGAGCACTCGCACCACCATCTTCGCCAGGCGCCGGTAGATGCGCCGCTGGCGCACCACAGGCCACCACCGGTACAGAAAGATTTCCATCGGCCGCCACATGGCCACCCAGCCCCCCACCAACAACCCCTCGCCGAGCAGTTCGCCAAAGCCACTGCCGGGCAGGTGATTCTCCAGCAGCCGACCCGCGGCGATACAGAGGGCGAGAAACGTCAGCCCTATCACCAGGCTGAGCCTCCCCTCCCGCATCAGCTGGCGGAACTCATTGCGACAAAACCTGGCTTGCTCGGTGAAGTAGTTGTGAATCGCCCGCTCCACCCGGTCCTGTTCGCCGCTGGACAAGGGGGACGGGAGGGTTATCTCCAGGCAGAACTCCCCCTTGGGTGGATACTCCATGGCCCAGGCCATGATAAAGGCCTCGGCATCGCCATCCAGATCCCGGCCGACAAAGGGCGACGGGTCCAGGGAGTTGAACAACTGGTGAATGGAGTCGAGCCGCAGGCGGATGACATGGTGTGGCTGGTGGTGCATGGCGGTTGGCGTTGCCTGGGGGTAGAGGTCAAAGGTAGTGGGATTCGGCGGGCGGCGCAAGCACATCGCCGTCGCCGACGGGGCCGGAAACCTCCCCTCTCGGCCTCGGAGTGTCGCCACGGTTTGCCGCTTATGTGTAACAATGGCCTTCGGCTGATCGGGAGGAGTCCCCATGATAAGTCAGTATTTTTCACTCGTGGACAGGGTCGCCATCATCACCGGTGGCGGCAAGGGTATCGGCGCCGATATCGCCCGCGTCTTTGCCGAGGCTGGCGCCACCTGCGTGCTGTCCGGCCGCCACCTGGTGGACCTGGAGGCAGTGTGCGCTGAGCTGCCGGCCCGCGGCCGGTCCCACCTGGCGGTGGTGGCCGACGTCCGCGACCAGACCCAGGTGGACAACCTGGTTCAGCGTACCCTGGACAGCCAGGGCCGTATCGACATCCTGGTCAACAATGCCGGCGGCAGCTATATGTTCCCCCTGGCGGAAACCCCCATCGACAAATGGGACAACAATATCAACCTCAACCTGCGGGGCCCCTTTATGCTCACCCAGGCTGCCGGCCTCCAGATGATCAAGCAGGGGGGCGGCAGTATCATCAATATCTCATCCATGGCGGGGGTTCACGGGGTCCGCGGCGGCGTCGCCTACAGCGCCGCCAAATGCGGCTTGCAGATGATGACCCGGGTGGTGGCGGCGGAGTGGGGTTGCCACGGCATTCGCGCCAACTGTATCGCCCCGGGAATGATCGCCTCCGAGGGCGCCCTGCGCTCCTGGGCCAGGGCCGGATTCGACACCGCTGAGGCCGCCGCGGGTTTTCCCCTCAAGCGACTGGGCACCCCCAGGGATATCGCCATGGCGGCCCTGTTCTTTGCCTCCGACGCCAGCAGCTACATCTCCGGGGAGACCCTGGCGGTGTGCGGCGGGCCCACCATGGGGGGGCTGGCGGAGTAGGGGGTGGCTGCCGCGGTCTCGGCAGGGCGATACCTTGTTGCCCCGCTTTCCGGCCGGGGTAGCTGCAAGTTGTGGTGCCCCGACAACACCGCGCCGTTAGCCACGCTCCACCCCGCCGGAAACCCCACTCGACCCCTGCCGCACCGCCAGGGGTCTGGGCGATCAAATTGCCGACGCCCCTGTGATCGGAAGCGCCGGCGGAGAGTTTATCCGGGCAACTCCAAATCCCCCACCACCGCCATCAAGAACCGCGTCCCCTCGCCGCCGGTCACCACCCGGTGGTCAAAGGTGAGGGACAGGGGCATTACCGGGCGCACTGCGGCTGCACCCTCCCTGGCCACCACCTGGTCCCGCACCCGCCCCGCGCCGAGGATGGCCACCGTGGGGGGCACTACAATGGGATCGGAGTAGCGGCCCCCCATGCTGCCGTAGTTGGACAGGATAATGGTGTAGCCCCGCAGCTCCTCGGCGGGAATCCGCCGCGCCGCCACGTCCGCCTTGAGGTTTTCCAGGCCCTGGCGAAGGTCCTCCGGGGTGCGGTTGGCCACATCCCGCAGCACCGGCACGAACAGGCCGTCGGGGGTGTCCACCGCCATCCCCAGGTCGATGTGGTTGAGCACCCGGCGGCCCATGGCGTGACTGTCGTACCAGGCGTTGAGGGCGGGCTCGGCGCGGCAGCCGGCGACGATGGCGCGGATCAGGCGGATGCTGATATCGGTAGCGGGTGGCCAGGCGCCGATATCGGCATCCTCGGTAACCGTGACATCGGCCACTTCGGCGTGGGCCTGGGCCATGGTGCGGGCCATGGCGCGGCGGGTGCCCCGCAGCGCTTCCACCGGCCCCGCCTGGGCGAGGAGTTTCGCCACCCGTTCCACATCCTGGCTGGTGATCAGGCCGTCGGGACCGCTGGGGGTGACCATGCTGAGTTCCACCTCGAGCTTGCGGGCCAGGGCGCGCACCGCCGGGGTCGCCTTGAACGCCACCCCACCGGCCCCTGCGGCCGTCGGCGCCTCCCGCACCAGGTTGTCATCCCGGGGCATTTCCCCCACCACAGTGCCGCTGTCAGCGGGCTTATCCACCGTCGCCCCGCCATCCCCGGCTTCGACGAAACCCACCAGGGGTCTGCCCACCGCGAGGATGTCGTCCTCCCGGGCAAAGAGTTTGGCCACGGTGCCGTCCCACGGGGCGGGGATTTCGACAATGGCCTTGGCGGTCTCCACCGCCACCAGCAGCTGTCCCGTGGTCACGGTGTCGCCGGGGGCGACGAACCATTCGCGGATTTCGGCCTCGCTCAGGCCTTCCCCCAGGTCGGGCAGATTGAAGGTCTTCATTGGAACTCCAGGGTTTCGCGGGCGACGCGGACGATCCGCGCCACCCCCGGCAGGTACAGCTGTTCGTGGCGGGGCAGGGGTACCGGGGTGTCGAAGCCGGTGACCCGGCGCACCGGGGCGAGCAGGTTGAGCAGGCTGTGTTCGGCAAGGTGGGCGGCGATGTCGGCACCCACGCCGCCGCCGCGGGCGGCCTCGTGGACTATCACGCAGCGCCCCGTGCGGGCCACGGAGTCGGCGATGGTGGCCATGTCCAGGGGCTTGAGGGTGGCGGCGTCGATGACCTCGGCGCTGATCCCCTCCGCCGCCAGCTGCTCCGCCGCCGCCAGGGTTTCGTGGCAGGCGGCGGCCCAGCTCACCAGGGTGATGTCACTGCCCGGGCGCAGTACATAGCACACATCCAGGGGCAGGGCCTGGCCGTCATCGGTCACCTCCTGTTTGCCGAGGCGGTAGAGGCGGGTGGGCTCCAGGAATACCACCGGGTCGGGGTCGCGGATGGCCGCCAGCAGCAGGCCGTAGGCCCGCGCCGGCGAGGAGGGCACCACCACCCGCAGGCCGGGGATATGGGCGAACAGGGCCTCGGTGCTCTCGGAGTGGTGGTCCGGTGCATGGATGCCGGCGCCGCAGGGGGTGCGCAGCACCATCGGGCAGCTGAGCCGGCCCCGGGTGCGATTGCGCAGCCGCGAGGCGTGGTTGATGAGCTGGTCGAGGGCCGGGTAGGCGAAGCCCATAAACTGGATTTCCGCCACCGGGCGCAGGCCCTGGGCGGCCATGCCCACGGCGATACCGGCGATCATGGCCTCCGCCAGGGGGGTGTCCAGAACCCGCTCCTTGCCGAAGCGCCGTTGCAGGCCGTCACTGGCGCGGAACACGCCGCCGTTGACCCCCACATCCTCGCCAAACAGCACCACCCCGGGGTCGTCCTCCAGGGCTCTGGCAAGGGCCAGGTTGACTGCTTCCACCAGGGTGATTTCAGCCACAGCCCTGTCCCCCCGCCAGCGCCTGATCCCGCTGCCAGCGCAGCGCCTCCGGCAGGGTTTCATAGAGGTAGTCGAAGATGGCCCCGGGCTCCGGTGGTGGCACCGCCAGGTAGGAGGCCACCGCCTCTTCGGCCTCGGCGGTGCAGCTGGTGGCCAGGGCCTGTTCCTGGTCCGGGTCCCAGGCTCCGGCCTGTTCCAGGTAGCGGCGCAGGCGGATCACGGGTTCCCGCGCCCAGTGGTGTTCCAGTTCGGCCTTGTCCCGATAGCGGGAGGCGTCATCGGCGGTGGTGTGGTCGCTCAACCGGTAGCTGCGGGCCTCAATCAGCCAGGGTTCCCCGGAGCGCACCCTGTCCAAAGCCAGGGTCAGGCGCTCCACCAGGGCCAGGGTATCGTTGCCGTCCACCACCTCGCAGCCGATACCCGCGGCGATGGCCTTCTGGGCCAGGGTACTGGCGCCGCTCTGGGCGGCGCGGGGCACCGAGATTGCCCACTGGTTGTCGATCACCACACACAGCAGGGGCAGCTTCCAGGCCCCCGCCAGGTTGAGCCCCTCGTAAAAATCCCCCTTGGAGGTGCCGCCGTCCCCCAGCACACACACCGCCACCCGGGGTTGGCGCCGGTATTTGAAGGCAAAGGCCACCCCGGCGGCGTGGGGCACCTGGCTGGCGATGGGGATGCACAGGGGGAAGTCCTCCCGGTTATCCTCCCAGGCCATCCCCCGCTCATCGCCGCCCCAGTACAGCAGCAGTTGATCCATGGCCACCCCGCGGCGAATCAGGGCGGCGGTCTCCCGATAGGAGGGCAGCAGTACGTCCTCTGGCTGCATGGCGTCGCCAAGCACCGCACCTATGGCCTCCTGCCCCAGGCTGGAGGCATAGGTGCCCAGCTGGCCAGTGCGCTGCAGGGCCACCGCCCGTTGGTCGAGGGTGCGCACCAGTACCATGGTGCGGTACAGCCGTCGCAGCCGGTCCAGATCCCCGGCGCAGTCCGGCAGGGGGGCGATGGCCCGGCCCTCCGCATCAAGGAATTGGCAATAGGGGATAGCGAAATGAGTCCCCTGGGCAGCGCTGTTGGCGGTTGGTTGACGATCACTCACCGGAGCTCCTTGCGGATAGTTTGTGGCGTAACCCAAGCATAGTCCGTCCGTGCCCGGGTGGCAGGAGAAAATCCGCCCCTCGCGGGCCGGGGTTGACAGGGGGCGGGCCCGGGTGTCCGTGGCGATCCTGACGGGAG
>CAZWUP010000155.1:0-7031 GCA_964637045.1 uncultured Porticoccaceae bacterium
CAGGGATGTACTGGTGCCGGTGCTGGAAACCTCTGCCCTCGGCCGCCACCGCCGTTTAGCCCTTGAATCTGACTTGTGTGTAATCCGTGTTATGTCACTGCGGACCCACCAGAAGTAGGCGCCTGAGGCGAAGCGCTTCGCGGGGTCTGCTATGTGGAGCGAAGCAATCTGGTGGCTTGAGATTGCTTCGCTGCGCTCGCAATGACAGGTAGGTGGTTGTGTGCCGCGCAGACTGCCGCGCTGCGCTCGCAGTTAAAGGCTCTTCATCGACAAATAATAAGAGATTCCGTAGGCCACAGGTCACTTGTGTGGCCTCCGATGCATTATCGCCTTGTCAGGGTTTGTCAGTCACTGCGCCTTCCGAGGCGGAACTGACCGTGCGCGCGTACTTGGCCAGGACACCCCGAGAGAACCGGGGCGGCGGCACAACCCAGGCCTGACGCCGTCGCGCCATTTCATCGTCGGATACATCCAGCTCGATCCTATTGGCCACCGCATCGATAGTGATGGTGTCTCCGCTCTCCACCAGCGCCAGTGGGCCGCCTTCCGCCGCTTCCGGCGTAATGTGGCCAACCACGAAGCCGTGGCTACCACCGGAGAAACGACCATCGGTAATCAGCGCCACGTCATTACCCAGGCCCTTGCCCATAATGGCGGATGTCGGCGTCAGCATTTCCCGCATGCCGGGACCCCCTTTCGGGCCCTCGTAGCGAATAACCAGCACGTCGCCGGCCACCACTGTGCCGTCCATGATCCGCTCCTGGGCCTCCTCCTCGGAGTGAAAGACACGGGCCCGGCCGGTGAAGTGAGTGCCTTCCTTGCCAGTGATTTTGGCCACCGCGCCGCCCGGCGCCAGGTTGCCGTAAAGAATACGCAGGTGACTGTCCGCCTTGATGGGATTATCGAAGGCGAGGATGATGTCCTGCCCTTCCGGGTAGGGATCGACATCCGCCAGGTTTTCCGCAAGGGTCTTGCCGGTCACCGTCAGGCAGTCACCGTGCAAAAGGCCGCGGTCGAGCAACATTTTCATTAGTGGCTGGATGCCGCCAATGGCCACCAATTCGGACATCATGTAGTGGCCGCTGGGGCGCAGGTCTGCCAAAACGGGCACCCGCTTGCCAATGCGAACAAAGTCGTCGAGGGTCAGCTCGACGCCGATGGTGCAGGCCATGGCGATCAGGTGCAGCACGGCGTTGGTGGAGCCCCCCAGGGCAATCACCACAGTGATGGCGTTTTCAAATGCTTCGCGGGTCATTATGTCCGACGGCTTGATGTCCTTTTCAAGCAGGTTCAGTACTGCCGCGCCCGCTGCCCGGCAGTCCGCCGCCTTGCTGTCGGACACCGCGTTCTGGGCCGAGCTGCCTGGCAGGCTCATGCCCATGGCTTCAATGGCCGAGGCCATGGTGTTGGCGGTGTACATGCCGCCACAGGAACCGGGGCCGGGGATGGCGGTTTTCTCAATCTGTTGGACTTCGATCAGGCTCAGGTCGCCCCGGGCATGGGCACCCACTGCCTCGAAAACGGAAATGATATCGGTGTGGTTATCCCCGGGCATAATGGTGCCACCGTAGACGAACACGGAGGGGCGGTTCAGCCGCGCCAGGCCCATCATACAACCAGGCATGTTCTTGTCACAGCCGCCAATGGCCACCAGGCCATCAAAACCCTCACAGCCGGCCACGGTTTCGATGGAGTCAGCAATCACTTCCCGCGACACCAGGGAATACTTCATCCCCTCGGTGCCATTGGCGATACCGTCGGACACGGTGATGGTGTTGAAGGTCAGGCTCTTGCCGCCCGCGTCATCGGCGCCGGCGGCGGCTTCCCTGGCGAGCGCGTCAATATGCATGTTGCAGGGCGTCAGGTTGCTCCAGGTAGAGGCAATGCCAATCTGCGGCTTCTGGAAATCTTCGTCTGTAAAGCCGACGGCCCGAAGCATGGCCCGGCTTGCGGACTTTCCCAATCCATCCACGACAGGCGCAGAGTGACGGCGGCGTTTGTCTTCGGTCATGATGATGTCTCCTGTTCAATTCCTGGTCGAAAAGCGGATTGTCCGCTCTGTTGTGTTATTAACCGAGCATCCAAATAGATATCTTTATTTATTTGGCTACA
This sequence comes from uncultured Porticoccaceae bacterium, assembly GCA_964637045.1. Taxonomy (GTDB): domain Bacteria; phylum Pseudomonadota; class Gammaproteobacteria; order Pseudomonadales; family Porticoccaceae; genus CAYXXZ01. The sequence goes on from CAZWUP010000155.1 coordinate 2,113, forward strand.
CGCCCAGAAAGTGCTGGCGGAAATTTGTGAATTTTCTTGCATTTCCAGGGCTTGAGACGCGCCGGCCAGTGGTGACCGGCGGACACTTACCCAATCAGGGCGTCGTAGAGGATTTTCAGCGCTGCGTCGGATACCGCCTGAGACACCCCGATATGAAAGCAGACCTGAGAGGGGCTCTGGTCAATCATTTCAATGGGAATATGCTTTTCGCCCAGCGCTTTCAGCGCGGAGACAATGGGATAGGAATTGCCTTTCAACCCAATGCCCACCGGGGTGAGAATCGACAGGTTGTACACCACGTCCATAAAATCCGGTTGCAGTTCGGCCTCGATACGCCGGCGCAGGTCGTTGATGGTCCCGGTCAGGTCAGACTGATCGACGACCACGGAAATATCGTCCTTGTCCGTCGGGTAGTGGTAGGACTGGATACCGAATTCCTGCAGGATACTGAGCAGACTGGCAGTAAAACCCACCTCCTCGCCGAGCTGATACTTTTCAATATAGATGTAGGCGACATTGTTCAACTGGGCGATGCCGACGACGCCTTCTTCCGGCACCCTTTCCGACAGGATCACTGTCCCGGGGTCATCGCGTTTGTTGGTGTTGCGGATATGGATGGGTATTTTGCGCTCCCAGCAGGGCATCATGGCATTGAGGTGAAAGACGTTGAAGCCTTTCGACGACAGCAGCCGGATTTCCTTGAACGTCAAGCGCGGAATGGTGCGCGCCCGGCCAATCAGGCGAGGGTCCACTTCAAAGACGCCGCTAACATCGGTCCAGTTCTCATAGCTCACGGCGTCCACGGCGCTGGCCACCAGCGCGCCGGTCAGGTCGGAACCGCCGCGGGAAAATACCGCCACCTCTCCAGCGGCGGTAACACCGTAGAAACCGGGAATAACGGCGATGGACTCTGCGTCGGCCAGGAGCTCCATGGCATCGAAGGCCTTGTCAATGACCCGGGCATCCAGGTACTGTTCGCTTACCTGCAGGCCAAAGTTTTCCGGCAGCTGTACCGTTGCTGCCATACCCTTGAGGGTGAAGTAATCGGCAATGATACGGGCGCTGTAGTGTTCTCCCCGGGAGGCGAGAAAGGCGATCCGCCGCTCGCCGGTGAGGTCTGTGTGCAAGTCCCGCTCCAGGGCGGCGAGCAACGCCACGCCGTCCACACCCAGATCTTCAACTATCTGCGCAAAGCGCGTCATCACGGTCTGGCGGCTGTCCTCTGAACTGACATTGATGCGCTGATCGCGGAAATGGGTGCCACCCGTGGCCACATTGATCAGATGGTCGGTCAGCTTGTGCTCCGAGGGCTGACTGCGCCCCGGGGCTGACACCACCACGATGCGACGCTTGCTGTTATCGGCAACAATGCATCGCACCTTCTCGATCTGCGTGGCATTGGCGACAGAACTGCCGCCAAACTTGCTGACAATAATATTTCTCACATGTGTTCTCTGTTGCGTTGTCGACAGAATTATTCGCTGTTCCCGGAAAGCATTTTCCGGCGGCGCTCGAGCAGAGCCCCCAGGGCCTCATCGACAATCGACAGCCCTTCGCGCAGCAGATCCTCACTGATCAACAACGAGGGCAAAAACTTCAGCACATGGTCATTGGCGCCCGCGGTTTCGATGATCAGGCCGCGCTGGAAGCATTCACTGGAGGTTTCACCCGCCACGCCGGTCTGGGGCAGTACCAGGCCCTGAATCATGCCCAGGCCGCGCACGGAGGCTTCCAGTTCGGGGTATTTTGCCGCCAGCTTTTCCAGCTCGGTTCGCAGCAGGTCGCCCTTGTATGTGATGGCCTGGGCCAGATCCTGGTTGTCCCAGTAGGTCATGGCCTGCGTCGCCGCCACAAAGGCCAGATTGTTGCCCCGGAAGGTGCCTGTGTGTTCACCGGGCTGCCATTGGTCCAGTTCGGGACGCATCAGCAGCAGCGCCATGGGCAGGCCGCCGCCGATGGACTTGGACAGCGTCACCATGTCCGGGTAGATATCGGCCCGCTCAAAACTGAAGAAAGTCCCGGTGCGGCCGTTGCCCACCTGAATATCATCGATGATCAACAGAATGTCGAATTCGCGGCACAGCTGCTCCAGTTTCTTCAACCAGCCGACACTGGCGACATTGACGCCGCCTTCACCCTGCACGGTTTCAACAATGATGGCTGCCGGCAGATCGACGCCACTGCTGCCGTCCTCGAGAAAACGCCGCAGGTAGTCGATGGTGTCCACACCCTCGCCGAAGTAGCCGTCAAAGGGCATGAACGCCACGTTGCTGCGGGAGCCGTAGGATTCATCCTTGTAATCGTAGTTGCCGGTGACGGCCAGCGCCCCCAGGGTCAGGCCGTGGTAGCCGTTGGTGAAGGAGATGATATTGGAGCGCTTCTTGATCATCCTCGCCAGTTTGAGGGCCGTTTCCACCGCGTTGGTGCCGGTGGGACCGGTGAATTGCACCTTGTACTGGAGATTCCGCGGGGCCAGGATGGTGTCGCGAAACTTGGTGAGAAAGGCCCGCTTGGCCACCGTCGCCTTATCCAGGCCGTGGACGATGCCCCCGCGCTGGAGATACTCGATCATGGCCTCGGTCATCTGCGGGTTGTTGTGGCCATAGTTCAAGGTGCCGGCCCCGGCGAAGAAGTCGATAAAGCGATTATCGTTTTCATCGAATATCTCCGAGCCCCTGGCCACATCGAAAATGGCCGGAAAGGAGCGCACGTAGCCCCTGACCTCGGATTCCATCTCTTCAAAAATTCTCATAGGATCACCTTGTTATCTCAATGACTTAATATTTCTTTCCGGGGCATTACTCGCCCACTGACGCGCTGTCGAAGGGCCCTATGCGCAGCAACGGTTCCGCTTCGTGATCGGTACCGGGGAACAATTCCGTGGTAAACAGCTCACTTTCGTGCAGCTCGGTGTTCAGGCGGCGGGCAATACCGGCAAACAGTGCCCGGGAGGCCTCGTTTGACGCAGTGACAGTGGTCTCCAGAAACCGGACGCCCTGTGGCACCAGATTGTCGAGCACAAAATGCGCCAGGCGGCCGGCCAGGCCCTGTCCGCGGGCGCTGGGATCAACCCCGATCTGCCACAAAAACCAGACATCGGGATGTTCAATGCTGCGAAAACCAGTCACAAACCCGACCAGCTTTCCGTCGCGCTCGGCGACGGCGCAGCTGTCGGCGAAATTGCGGCACAGGAGGAGATAGAGGTAGCTTGAATTCTGGTCCAGGGTGCCGGCATCAATCACCAGCTGCCAGATGGCGGCGCCATCGGCAATGGTAGGGTGGCGAAAGTGAAGGTCATCGGTCCTGTGATCGGTCACGGAAATCCTCATTACTGCCTAATCTTGGTTTAATGCTATAGGCAGAGCGGGGAAGTTGCCAGTTAACAGGGCAATAATATCGGGAAAAGTTATCCCTCAGTTCATCGGCACAACGGAATTGACTCTGCTTTCGTAACCTGGGTCGGCAGGCCTGTCCAGCGAGCAGACGGCATGGTGGGAAATTCGCCAATCCCACCACCGGGGGTGTGCGCCAGCTGTGGGTCGCCGCGAAGGACAAGCTGCCCAGCCGGTGATGCGCGGCATGTCAAACCCATGTGCACATTTCTGGACAAGTCGCTACAGAGCAACAACAATTACTCACAAGTCGGAAACAGGGGTGACACTCTGCCCTCGGCCACCACCGCCGTATAGCCTTTGAATCTGACTTATGTGTAAAGCACGGGACAGGCCTTCAAGCGGTAGCAGGGCAGTTTATATCTGTGCATAAGTGGTGTGGTATGACCAATCCATCAAGCACCGGATTTGCGATATTGGGCGCGGCGCTGATCGCCATCAGCTACGGACTGGCGCGTTTTGCCTTTGGCCTTTTTGTGCCGCCGATTCGCGACGATCTCCTCCTTACCCCTTACGTTATCGGCATTATCGGCGCCTTGCCCCTTATCAGTTTTCTGGTGGCCAGCGCCATTGCGCCACTGATTGCAGACCGGCTCGGTGCACGCAAAAGCGCCATGATTTCAGGTGCTTTTGCCATCCTCGGGCTGGGGGTGATCAGTCAGGCTTCGGGGGCCGTGTCACTGGGGCTGGGCGTAGCTGCCTGTGGCATCTGCACCGGGCTGATGATGCCGGCCCTCACCGCCGCCATGCAGGCTCTGGTGACGCGCTCGCTGCACGGGCGCGTCAGTTCGGTGATGAATGCCGGCACCAGCGTGGGTGTGGCAGTGGCAGTGCCGGCGGTCCTGGTGCTGGAGGACGCCTGGCGCCTGGCCTATTTTTCTTTCGCGGTGCTGGCCGCTGTCGGTGTCTTGGCGGCCTGGCGAATGTTGCCTGCCATTTCGCCGTTGCTGCCCGCCAACGCCGCGCCACCACCCCGTATTAGCGCCTTGCAGTGGACACGGCTTTTTCGCCTGTCGCTGTTCGCCTTTGTGATGGGCTTTGTGTCCGCTGCGTACTGGATCTTTGCCCCGGACCTGGTGGTGACCCTTGGCGAGCTGCCATCGGGTTCGACGGGCTGGCTATGGCTGGCGGTCGGTCTGGCGGGGCTTGGCGGAGCCATTGTGGCAGATCTGGCGGATCGCAATAATCCGCCTATCACCCAGGCGTTGATGTTGATGATGCTGTCGGCTGCGCTGGCCCTGGTGGCGGCCAGCCCCGGGAATATCATCATTGCGATCTTTTCGGCGCTGGTGTTTGGCCTGGCCTATATGAGCCTGACCGGCCTCTACCTGATGACCGGCATCCGCCTGTTACCCGGGCGTTTATCCATGGGGCCGGTCTTGCCCTTTATGGCGGTGTCACTGGGTCAGGCCCTGGGCTCGCCGTTGTTCGGTTGGTTGGCGCAAGACCTTGGCTATGCCGAAGTCTTTGCCATTTTCTCTGCCCTGGGTGTTATAGCAGCCATATCGTCCCCGTTTTATCCCCGCC
>CAZWUP010000156.1:0-7015 GCA_964637045.1 uncultured Porticoccaceae bacterium
GGGGTCGAGGGCAGAGGTTTCCAGCAGCGTCGGCGACAGGACGTCGCCGACGCTGCTGGAAACCTCTGCCCCCGGCCACCACCGCCCTGTAGCCTTTGAATCTGACTAATGTGTAAACCAGGAGACTCCCCAGTTGATTGACCCCCGCGCCATTATCGATCCCTCGGCAAAGATCGGAGACAATGTTGCCATCGGCCCCTGGACCCTGATCGGCGCCGATGTGGAAATCGGCGACAACACCAGCGTCAGCTCCCATGTGGTGATCAAGGGGCCGACCCGGATCGGCGCCCACAACCGCATCTTCCAGTTTGCCACCGTGGGTGAGGACACCCCGGACCTCAAATACAAGGGCGAGCCCACCCGGCTGCTGATTGGCGACCACAATGTGATCCGCGAGGGCGTGACCATCCACCGGGGCACCGTCCAGGACCGGGGGGAGACCACCATCGGCAGCCACAACCTGCTGATGGCCTATGTCCATATCGGCCACGACTGCGCCATCGGGGATCACACCATTCTGGTGAACAACGCCTCCCTGGCGGGCCATGTCAGTGTGGGGGACTGGGTCATCCTCTCCGGCTATGTGCTGGTCCATCAATATGTGAGTATCGGCGCCCACGCCTTTGCCGGCGCCGGCACCTTCCTGTCCCAGGATTTGCCCACCTATGTGATGGCCATGGGCAGCCCGGCTTCGGCGCGCACCATCAACAGCGAAGGGCTCAAGCGGCGGGATTTCACCAAGGAACAGATCGCCGCCATCAACCGCGCCTACAAGGTCATCTACCGCCGCGGTCTCAAACTGGAGGAGGCCATCGCCGAGCTGGACGCCCTGGAGAGCCCCGGCGATGTGGTCAAGCCCCTGGCGGACTTCCTGCGCAACTCCCGCCGGGGCATTGTGCGCTAGCGGTTCCCCCCGCTGCCCAGAGCCATGGCCGACACCAATCCCGCCACCATCGCCAGTCCCCGGGGCCCAGCCGCCAGGCCGGTGCGCATCGGCCTGGTGGCCGGCGAGATCTCCGGTGACCAGCTGGGGGGCGACCTGATGCCGGCACTGCGCAACCACTTCCCCCAGGTGGAGTTTTCCGGCATCGGGGGCGACGCCATGATCGCCCAGGGACTGCACAGCCTGTTTCCCCTCGACCGCCTGGCGGTGATGGGGTTTGTCGAGCCCCTCAAGCGGCTGCCGGAACTGTTGCGCATGCGCCGGGCCCTTTACCGCCACTTTCTGAGCTGGGGCGCGGACCTGGTGCTGGGCATCGACGCCCCGGATTTCAACCTCGGCCTCGAACTCAGGTTGCGCCGCCGGGGCCTGCTCACCGCCCACTATGTCAGCCCCTCGGTGTGGGCCTGGCGCCAGGGCCGGGTGGTGAAGATCGCCCGGGCGGTGGACCGCATGCTCACCCTGTTGCCCTTCGAGGCGGCCTTCTACCGCGACCACCAGGTGCCGGTGACCTTTGTCGGCCACCCCCTGGCGGACCGGTTGCCCCTGGCGACGGACGTCGGTGCCGCCCGCACTGCCCTCGGCCTGGGCTCTGGGCCGGTGCTGGCCATCCTGCCCGGCAGCCGGGGTTCGGAGATCGCCCAGATGTGCCGGCTGTTCCTCGACGTCGCCCGGGGGCTGGCGGCGGAAACCCCGGCCCTGAGGTTTGTGATTCCCGCCGCCAACAGCGCCAGGGAGGGGGAGATCGCCACCATCCTGGCGGACTTCCCCGACCTGCGGGTGACCCTGCTGGCGGGGGATTCCCACACCGCCATGGCCGCCGCGGACGCGGTGCTCCTCACCTCGGGCACCACAGCCCTGGAGGCCATGCTGTTGAAAAAGCCCATGGTGGTGGCCTACCGCATGGGGGCCGCCTCCCACTGGCTGGCGTCCCGGTTGGTGAAGACCCCCTATATCTCCCTGCCCAACCTGATTGCCGGCAACCCCCTGGTGCCGGAGCTGATCCAGGATGACGCCAGTGTCGCCAAGCTGGTGGCGGCAACCCGGGAGATGCTGTTCAACACCGAGCGCAGGGCGGTTCTGGAAGCCACCTTCACCAGCTTGCACCGCGACCTGCGCCTGGACGCCAGCGCCACTGCGGCCCGGGTCCTGGCGGAAATGATCGGGGGCCGCCGTGACCCCTGACCTGTTCGCCGAGTGCCAGGCCCATGGCCTGGTTGCCGGTGTGGACGAAGTGGGCCGCGGGCCCCTCGCCGGGGACGTGGTGGCCGCGGCGGTGATCCTCGACCCCGCCAAACCCATCGCCGGGCTGATGGATTCCAAGAGCCTGTCCCACAAGCGCCGGGAAATTCTCCACCACCAGATTCTGGAGCAAGCGCTGTGCGTCCATATCGCCCGCGCCAGCGTGGCGGAAATCGACGCCATAAACATCCTCCAGGCCACCCTGTTGGCCATGACCCGGGCCGTGGCCGGCCTCGCGCTGGCGCCGGATCATGTTCTGGTGGACGGCAACCGGCTGCCCAAATGGCGTTACACCGCCACCGCCATCGTCAAGGGGGACAGCAAAATCGCGGCCATCAGCGCCGCCTCCATCGTCGCCAAGGTCACTCGGGACCGGGAGATGGTTGCGTTCGATCGCCAGTACCCGGGCTACGGCTTTGCCGACCACAAGGGCTATGGCACCGCGCAGCACCTCAGGGCCCTGGCGGAGCTCGGCCCCTGCGGGATCCACCGGCGTTCCTTCAGCCCGGTGGCGGAGGCCCTGGGTCGGGTGTTGCCCTAAGCCAAGGTGACCTTCGGCACCACCACCTCCCAGCGGCTCGACTTGCACAAGTGGCGAAATTGCTCCTCGGCGTCCTCGGCGTACCTCACCACCACGGCGCCCACGGTGCTTGTCACTAGGCGCCCATCGAGCCGAAAGGCGCCCGAGGTCCTGCCCACCACGTTGCCCTCGGGGTCCAGCAGCAGATACCTGCCATTGTCTTCCCGCCATGCCAGGGGGCTGCCCACCGCGAGGTTGGCAATGCGGCGGTGGATGCCTGCCTGCGGCGGCTGGCGGCCGGCATAGCCAAGATCCAGCTCGGCGAGGGCGAGGGTCTGGTATCGCTGGCCCAGCGCGGGGTCGAACTGGCCCCGCCAGTGGCTGGCCAGGGTCGCTGACCCCAGGCTGGTGCTGAAGGGGTTGCCGTCGGCAAACTCGCACAGGGTCAGGGTGTGGGCGGCGCGGGTCATGGCGACGTAATAGAGGCGGCGCTCGTCCTCCGTCGACGCCTCCGCCGCGCGCCAGTCGCCATCGAGGATGACCACATGGGCAAACTCCAGGCCCTTGGCTGAGTGCACGGTGCCGAGGTAAAGGCCGGCGGCAGGCGCTTGTCCCAGGTCCCGGAGGTAATCGTAGAACCAGTCGATCACTGCCGGTCCCTTGAGCTGGGCGGAGCCAAACTCCATTGCGAACTGTTCGATGGCCGCGGCGAGCGTTTCGTGCCAGTGGTGGTCAGCCTGCAAGCTGTCGAGGAGGCTGCACAGCTCCCTGGCGTCGGCGGCGGCATCCCGCGCTGCGATGCCATCGATAAAGCGAACGAATTCCCGGTGCCGGGTCAACGGCGGTGCCCGGCCCTTGTCCGCCACCAAGTGGTAGGGCGCCCCGTGCTGCTCGCACCAGGCCTGCACCGGGGCAAGGTACCTGTGGCTGCGGGCCAGGATGGCGCAGTCCGACCAGGTCGGGTTGCCCGCCGCCATCAGCGCCTGCAATCGCGACAGGGCAGCCTGTGCCTGCAGGTTGCCCCGGGGGCGATCGGCGGCCGGCACCAGCAGGCGCAGCACCTGCCCGCGGGCCACCCCGTCAGCGGTTGCCCAGCGCCCACCGGCGGGCGCTTCGCGGCGGGCATCATCGACGCGGATGGGGTGCTCTCGCTTCAGCCGCTGGCCATTCTGGGCAATCAGCAGGTTGGCGGCATCGATGATATGGCCAGTGGCGCGATAGTTCTCCACCAGGTAGTCAATGGCGGCCTGGTAATCTTCGCGAAAGCGCTCTATGTAGCGGTTGCTGGTATTGCGCCAGGCGTAGATATTCTGGTCGTCATCCCCCACCGCCAGGATGCAGAGCCTATGCTCCGGGTGGGCATGGCGCCCCGCCAGGGCGCACACCAGGCGGTACTGCATTTCATCGATATCCTGGTATTCGTCCACCAGAATATAGCGGTAACCCCCCAGCAACTGGTCCCTCAGTCCATCCTCGCCAGTGGCGGTGGCCACCCCCTCCAGCAACTCCACAGCCGTGGCCAGGATCCCCTGCAAACGCGCCTCATCGACGGTTTCGTTGCGTTGAAACCTGACTCCGATCATGGCCATGGCCAGGCTGTGGTAGGTCAACACGGTGACGCCAAAGGCGTCCTCGCCAACCAGTTCCCGCAGCCGCTTGCGGATTTCATTGGCGGCATGGCGGTTGAAGGTCAGGGCGACAATCCCCCGGGGGGGCACCCGCTTTACCCGCAGCAAATAGGCAATGCGATGGACGATGACCCGGGTCTTGCCAGATCCCGGACCCGCCAGAATCAGCCGGTTGCGGTCGTCGTCGGCCACCACGGCGCTGCGCTGGCTGGGGCTCAATGGCCCGACAATGGCCTCCCAGGATTCTTCGCTGGTGGCCCTGTCCAGGACCTGCCTGTTGGCGGCGAAATAGCGGCGCAGAAAGTCCTCCTTGCTCTGGCTGAAGTAATCGATCACCAGGCGCAGGGCATCGGCCATTTCCCGGAGTGCAATCCGGGCATACTGGCGCATCACATGGACCTGAATGGTGCGCTCCCGGTAGTGCTCTTCCAGGCGGTTGAAATCGCTCTTGAGATAGCGTCCCCTCTTGTTGTCATTGACCTCGATGGTCATCGCGCGGCGCATTACCGTCATCCCCTGGTTGAGCACCACCACCCCCTGCTGATGGAGATAGAGCAGCACGTGCTCCACGGCGCGGCGGCGCTCCGCCGGGGGGATTCTGGCATTGAGCTCCAGGTCGCCGGCGATCAGCTGTTCAAGTTCGCCAAAACTGGTTTCAACCATGGCGTCACTGCTGCGCAGGTCGGACGGCAATTTGGCGATCAGAAACGGCACCATCACCCCCGCCAGGGCGCGGCGGCGCTCCCCCAGTTCGTCGATCTGGCGCCAGCGATAGCCGTTGAGCACCCTCAGCTTCAGATAGTCCTGCCCCAGGGTTCTGATGTCGAAGCTGCTGCGCTGTCGAGCGTCGTTTGCCTTGTCCCGGGACAGACCTTTCAGCAGGGTCAGCACCTGGGCCGGCAGCAGATCATCCATCTCCAGGCGTTCCTTGAGGGCCGCCGTAAGGGTCCTCAAACACAGGTCCTGCCACTCGCCGTTGGCCCCGTCGGGGGCGGATTCAGCGAGCTGTTCGAACAGGCCCTTTTCGACTCGCGCTATTCTGCGCAAGATTTTGTCCGCCGAATTTGTCACCCCGTGGCGCAGGTAGAGGGTCAGCCGGGTATCGTTGACCAGCAGGCCAAGGGCCTCCATCTGGCGCAGGGCGCCGATCACTTCCTCCTGGGTCTGGCCGGTCAGCTGCATCAGCAGGTCGGTGCTCACCCGCTCATCGGGGCCGGCACGGCGCAGGTGGCTCAGGATGACCTCAAACTGGTGGCGCTTGCGCAGGGGCAGGGCGGCCCTGGCAAGGATGCCCGCGGCGCGCTCCTGGTCGGCGCCCAGGCGCGCCGGAAAGATACGGGTGACATTGGCTTCCCGCTTCAGATACTCGCCGCGCTCCAGCCAGGAAATCGCCGTGGTTACCTTGGTTTCGGCATCGCGCTCCCCGGCGTCGAAGCTGGTGTCGACGGTGTCGTCCTGAAGTATCTCGCCGGCGGTAATCACCAGGGGTTCGCCGCTGCGTCTCGCGCTCTCGAACCTCAGCTTGCGCAGAATTTGCTGGATGTCCCGCAGCGTCAGGCGGGAGCGCTCGCTGAGGCTGAACTGGGTCTCGATATCACTGGGGTCGTAGAGCAGCACACAGCGGGCTTGCCGCTGATCCCGCCCGGCGCGACCGGCTTCCTGCAGATAGTTTTCCAGGGAGCCGGGAATCTCGGCGTGCACCACCAGGCGGATATCGGCCTTGTCCACCCCCATGCCAAAGGCATTGGTGGCGACAATGATCCGCAGCTCTCCCCCCTTGAAGGCGTTCTGAATATCCTTTTTCCGGTTGGGCTCAAGGCCGGCGTGAAAATGCTCGCAGGCCCAGCCCTGGTGGGCGATAAACTGAGCCAGGTCTTCGGCCTTGCGCCGGCTGGCGACAAACACCACCGCGCCGCCATCGTTGTCCCCCAGGTGCTCCTGCACCAACTCCAGGACCCGGCCCCACTTTTCACCGCGGCTACAGGGCAACACATCGAAGGACAAATTGGTGCGCTCCGGGCTGCCGAGAAAGCTGCGAAACTCCACCCCCAAGTGCTCCCGGAAGTGACCGCGGATATCCTCTAGCACGTCCGGTTTGGCGGTGGCGGTAAAGCAGCCGATGGGGGCCAGTTCCCCAGCGCCGGTAAATTCCTTGATAAACCGCGCGGCATAGAGGTAATCCGGCCGGAAGTCGTTGCCCCACTTGGACAGGCAGTGGGCCTCGTCAAAGATCCAGGCCCCGATGCGGCGCTGGGCAACCGCCTTGCGGAAACCCTGGTTGCGGAACTGTTCCGGAGACACCAGCAGAATCCCGATGTCACCCAGCTGCAGCTTGTCGAGCACATCCGCCCGCTCCGGCAGTGACAGCAGGCCGTTCAGCGCCGCGGCACAATCGATATTGCGCTCCAGCAAGCCGTCCACCTGATCCTTCATCAGCGACTGGAGGGGGGAGATGATAACGGTGAGACTGCCGTTGCGGTGGTAGCGATTCAGTGCCGGGAGCTGATAGCACAGGGACTTGCCGCCGCCGGTGGGCAGCACCGCGAGGACGTTCTCGCCGCGCATGCCCGCCAGCACCGTGTCGTGTTGCAGGCTTGCGCCCGGCGCCTCGTGGCGAAAATCCGCAAAGCCGAAGTACCGCTGCAGCTCCCGGCGGGGGTCATGGGTGGTCTGGCAGTACTGGCA
>CAZWUP010000157.1:0-3954 GCA_964637045.1 uncultured Porticoccaceae bacterium
TAGTTGCGAGGCCAGCAAGTGCCTGCTGAACAGAGATATTTCATGGAAAACGCCATACCCATTCTCGATATCGACCTGCCCAATCCCCGGGGCCACGCCCCCCTCAGAAACCCGTTGTCGGTGCGCAGAACGTCCTCCATCGACATGACCTGGCCCAACGGCCGGGGCAACACCATGCACTTCCACGGTGTTGGCCGGGATATCTTCACCCCCGCCGGGGACGCCAAGCCGGAGCTAATCTGTCTGGATGAGATGTTTGCCGACATCGCTCCCGACCGCACCATCACCAACATTCACGCCACCCCGGAACGGGACAACCTGGACTCCCTGATCGGGGTTCGGGGCGGCGGTTATCTCCGCCAGGCCCTCAATGAACGCCTGCCTGACGAGCAGCGCAAGGGCTCTCCCCTGTACCTGCTGATCGACGACATCTCCGGCACCAGCCTGATCGCCGGCTGGGCCTGGTCCCGCTGGCCCGACCACAATATCCAGACCGAGGAGGAACTGAAACGCCGCGATCAGCATATGGCGCAAATGGAGGGTATTTGTATCGGCTTCCGCCCCGGCTCCAGCGGCCTGGTCTCCGGGGGTACTGCCCATGTCCACCGCGCTTCGCCGGTGCCGCCCCTGCAGCATCCGGAAGACCCCGATGGCTGGCACCACCTGACCATTCACAGCCAGGTTTCCATGCGCCGGGCGCGGCGCATCGATGTCTGGATCGACGGCGATGTGCAGATCGAAGCCACCTTTCAGGACAGCGCCAGCGCCCCCGAGGGGGGCCGCATCGCCATCCACGAATACAGTCTCCACATCAGCGCCGACCCCGACACCCTGGCCATCAAGCAGATCAGCGCCCGCCCCCATGTGCTGCCCTATCCAGAGTGTCCGTCCGCCATTGGCAACGTGGCCATGATGGTGGGCACGCCGCTGGCGGACATGCGCACCCAGGTGCTAGAAGTGCTGCCCCGGGTTCGCGGCTGCACCCACCTCAACGATGCCATGCGCGCGGTGGCGGAAGTGCCAGTGTTGATCGCGGAACTCCGGGCGCGGCTGTGACAGCCCCCTGTGCCGGCCGGCGGAATCCTGTATTTACTCCCAGGAGTGACCCAAGCCATTGAACGAAGTCGAAAAACCAAACTCCAAAATACGTAATTGACGGGCTGTACCCAGTGCCCTGTAATAACTGACCAGGATCAAGGCATTCCCCCCGACCGCAACGCTGGCGCGGGGACAGTCTTGCCAGGCGCGACACCAAGCAGGCAGGGGCCAGGGGCCCCAACCTCCCGACGATAATCAACTACAGGAGATGGACATGTTCGATATTCTCATCAAAAACGGCGCCGTGGTCGACGGCACCGGCAGCGAGCCCCGCACCGCGGATATCGCCATCCAGGGCGACCGCATTGTTGCGGTGGGCAAGATTTCCGAACCCGCCCTGCGGGTGATCGACGCCGAGGGCCTGCTGGTAACCCCGGGTTTTGTCGACATCCACACCCACTACGACGCCCAGGCCACCTGGAGCACCCATATGACCCCCTCCTCCGCCCACGGGGTCACCACTGCGGTAATGGGCAACTGCGGGGTGGGCTTTGCCCCCTGTCGTCCGGAGAACCGGGATGGACTGATCGAGCTTATGGAGGGGGTGGAGGATATCCCCGGGGTGGTAATGGCCGAAGGCCTGCCCTGGGACTGGGAGAGCTTCCCGGAATTTATGGACAGCGTGGACAAGCGGCCGCGGGATATCGACCTGGCGGTGTTCCTGCCCCACTCCCCCCTGCGGGTTCACGTGATGGGCGAGCGCGGCCTGCGCCGGGAAGACGCCACCGATGAAGACCTGAAGGCCATGGCCGACCTGGCCCGGGAGGCCGCCGAGGCCGGCGCCATCGGCTTTGCCACCTCCCGCCTGTCGGTTCACAAAAGCAGTGCCGGAGACCTGATCCCCAGTTACAAGGCGGCGGCCCGGGAGTTGATCGCCATCTCCCGGGGGGTTGCCGAAGGGGGCGCCGCCATCCTCCAGAGCTCTTTCGAGCCCTCCAGCCCGGGGACCACCACCGCGGACCTGCAGTTGTTTTCCGAACTGAGCAAAGCCACCGGTTTGCCCCTGACCTTTTCCATGGCCCAGGCGGATGTGGCCCCGGACCTGTGGAAGAGCATTCTCACCCAGCTTACCGAAATCAACGCCAACGGCGCCAAGCTCAGCGGTCAGGTTCTGCCCCGCCCCATCGGGCTGCTGGTGGGACTGGATGCCACCGCCCACCCCTTCAGTCTCTGCCCCAGTTACGCCGAACTTGCCCACCTGCCCCTGGCGGAAAAGGTCGCTCGCATGCGGGACCCGGAGCTGCGCGCCAAGCTGCTGGCGGAGGAGCCCATGGACCACAGCCAGGCCATTGTCAAAATGGCCCGCAAACTGGACAGCATCTACGAACTGGGCAATCCGCCCAACTACGAACCCAAGCCCGAGGACAGCATCGCCAATCGCGCCGCCCGCGCGGGCAGCGACGCCCTGCCCTATGTCTACGACCTGCTGGTGGCCAACAACGGCGAGAACCTGTTGTACATTCCCCTCGCCAACTTCTCCGACAAGAGCCTCGACGCGGTCAACGCCATGCTCGACCATCCGGATATCACCCTCGGCCTCGGCGACGGCGGCGCCCACTACGGGCTGATCTGCGACTCCTCGTTCACCACCTTTGTCATCACCCACTGGTGCCGGGACCGCCAGGGCCCCCAGCGGGAGCTGGGGGAAATGATCCGCCGCCTCACCTGGGAGCCCGCCCAGCTGGTGGGCCTCAAGGATCGCGGGCTGATCAAGCCCGGCTACAAGGCGGACATCAACTTGATCGACTTCGACAAACTGGAGCTGCACCACCCCGAGATGGTCCGGGACCTGCCGGGCGGCGGCAAGCGCCTCTACCAATCCGCCGACGGCTATGTGGAAACCATCCTCAGTGGCGTCACCACCTACAAACACGGCCAACCCACGGAACAACTGCCGGGCAAACTGATTCGCGGCCCCCGACAGGCCCCGGCAGCGGCGTAACCGACCATGACACAACCCAGCGACAACTACGCCATCAGGGTCCACCAGCAGGGTGGACCCGAACAACTGGTGGCGGAAGCCGTCCCCGTACCAGACCCCGGCTCGGGCCAGGTGCTGGTGAGGAACACCGCCATCGGCCTGAACTTTCTCGACACCTATCACCGCGGCGGCCTCTATCCCATGCCGGTACCCTTGATACCCGGGGTAGAAGGAGCCGGTGTGGTGGAAGCCCTGGGGCCGGGCGTAACGGACTTCGAGATCGGTGACCGGGTGGCCTATGTCGGCCCGGTGGGCGCCTATTGCCTGCGCCTGCTGCGCCCGGCGGAACGCCTGGTGAAAGTCCCCGACGACATCGCCGACGACGCCGCGGCGGCCTCCCTGCTCAAAGGCATCACCGCCCACTACCTGGTCCACAGCACCTATCAGGTGGCTGCCGGGGAGACCATCCTGGTCCACGCCGCGGCGGGCGGCGTCGGCCAGATTCTCTGCCAGTGGGCATCGGCCATGGGGGCCACGGTGATCGGCACCGTGGGCAGTGCCGCCAAGGTGGACATCGCCCGCCGCGTCGGCTGCCACCATGTGGTTGACACCTCGCAACAACAGGCGTCGACAGTGGTCCGCGAACTGACCGCCGGACGGGGGGTGCCCGTGGTCTACGACGGCATCGGCAAGGCGACCTTTATGGATTCCCTGGACTGCCTGCAACCCCGGGGCCTGATGGTCAGCTACGGCAATGCCTCCGGCGCTGTGGAGGCCTTTAATCTGGGCCTGCTGGCGGCCAAGGGGTCCCTCTATGTCACCCGGCCCGGCATGGACGCCTACACCGCCACCCCCGGGGAATTGCGCGAGCGCAGCGCCGCGGTGTTCAGAGCTCTGGCGGAGGGCGAGGTTGCCATCGCCATCAACGCCCGCTA
>CAZWUP010000157.1:4054-6994 GCA_964637045.1 uncultured Porticoccaceae bacterium
CCCCCACAAGCTGTGCTTGTGGGCCGGCCCCCGCAGGGGTATTCACAGCGTGTCGCGAAAGCCCCGCACATCCGCTGCCCGGCTGAGATTCAGCTACAGCCCTCAAACCAACGCCATTCTCCTCAAGTCTGCGCCCCTTAGCCCTGCCGGAGGCAATCCAGCCCCGGAGTAATTCTCCACACTCGACTTCATAAACAGCGACAGCTGTGGCATGGTAAGAGTACGGTATTCACTCCCGATTGCGAGAACCAGAGCAATGAGCGACCAAGGCTTCCAGCAGCGCACTGGCATCGGCCACCGCATGATCGACCTGCGCATCGAGAACGACACCACCGCCGTGGGCTGGCTGGAGGATGACTTTCACCATTTTGGTGTCACCGTTGTCCACGACGGCGCCGTGGTCACAGCTGTGCGCATGGCCGCCCCCCGCACCCCCTGGACCGCCTGCCCGGGTGCCGCCGAACCCCTCAAGGCCCTGATCGGCAAGCCGCTGATCACCCGGGCCTCGCAAATTGGCGCACTGATCGAGATGCGCCTGCAGTGCACCCATGTTTTCGACCTCACCGGTCTGTTGCTGGCCCACATTGCCAAGCGCGCCACCCGGGCGCCCCAACGCCGGTATCACACGGTGATTCCCGACCGCCCCAGACACAGTGCCGACCACGTGATCAGCAGCTTTGGCCCGGGCCGCGCCGAGCTCTTCCAGGACGGGGAGTTGGTGATGTACTGGGATATCGACGGGGAGTTCATCACTGGCCCCGCGCCCTATGGGGGACACTCCCAGAATGCCGGTTTCCGCGCCTGGACCGAGTCCATGCCGGAGCAGGAGGCGGAGTACGCCACCATCTTGCGGCGGGCCATCCTGGTGGCCGGTGGCCGCACCATGAACCACGACGACTACCCCAGCGCAGGGGCCATGAACACCCCCCCGGTGTGCCACGCCTTTCAGCCGCAGCGGCGGGACCTCGCCCTGCGCAATATGGGCAACACCTGGGACTACTCGGACCGGCCACAGGACCTGCTGACCAATGTCCACCAGATCCCCTGAATGACGCCACCATCACCACCCCACAACCACCAGGAACAGCCATGACCAGCATCTATGATTTTTCCGCCACGGATATCCAGGGCAACGAGGTCAGCCTCGCCGACTACAGGGGCAAGGTGCTGCTGATTGTCAACACTGCCAGCAAGTGCGGGTTTACCCCCCAGTACGAGGGTCTCGAAAAGCTCCATGAAGAGTATCTGGATCGGGGCCTGGCGATTCTGGGCTTTCCCTGCAACCAGTTTGGTCACCAGGAGCCTGGCGACGGGGCGGAGATCACCGCCTTTTGCCAACGCAACTACGGCGTCAGCTTTCCCCTGTTCGCCAAGATCGATGTCAATGGTGCAGACACCCACCCGCTGTTCGAGTATCTGAAAAGCGAGGCTCCGGGGCTGCTGGGCACCAAGGCCATCAAGTGGAATTTCACCAAATTTTTGGTGGACAAGGACGGCACCGTGGTCCGCCGCTACGGGTCGACGGATACCCCAGGCGCCATCGAAAAGGATATCGTCCAATTGCTGGGCCCTTGACGCCGGGGGTGTCCAGCGGACGTCCCGGCGTGTAAAATTGCCGCCATATTTTTCCTATGACCTGATAGTTCCGGAGCATTCCTGTGTCCAAAGCCTATATCGTTGAAGCCGTGCGCACCGCGGGCGGCCGCCGCAACGGCCGTCTCAGCAAAACCCACCCCGCCGACCTGGGGGCCATCGTGATCGACGCCCTGCTGGACCGCAGCGGCATCGATCCCGCCGCGGTGGACGATGTGATCTTTGGCTGTGTCAGCCAGATGGGGCCGCAAACCTTCAACCTCGCCCGCACCAGCATTCTCTCCTCCAGGCTGCCCATCAGCGTGCCCGGGGTTACCGTGGACCGCCAGTGCGGCTCCGGCCAGCAGGCCATCCACTTCGCCGCCCAGGCGGTGATGAGCGGCACCCAGGACATCGTTATCGCCGGCGGTGTCGAGTCCATGAGCCAGGTGCCCATCTCCTCCCCCAGCATCATTGGCCTCAAGGAGGGCATGCCCGCTCCCACCGCCTCCGAAGGCATCAAAGCCCAGTATGGCGAGGGGGAGGACTTCAGCCAGTTCGAGGGTGCCGAGCTGCTGGCCAAGAAATACGGCATCACCAGGGACGAGCTGGATCTGTTTGCCTACAACAGCCATGTACTGGGTGCCGCCGCCTTCAATGCCGGGCGCTTCGACGATGAAATCATTGCCATCGAAGTGGAGATCGAGGGTCACCGGATGGCCCACAAGGTGGACGAGGGCCTGCGCTTCAACGCCTCCCTGGAGGCCACCCAAAATCTGCAACCCATCAAGGAAGGCGGCCTGATGACCGCAGGTACCGCCAGCCAGATCTGTGACGGCTCCGCCGCGGTGCTGGTGGTGAGCGAAAAGGCTCTCAAAGAACTGGGGCTGAAGCCCCTGGCGCGAATTCACACCATGGCAGTGGTGGGTTCCGACCCCAAAATCGTCCTCGAAGGCCCCATTCCCGCCACCGAGAAAGCCCTGAAGCAGGCGGGCTTGACCATCGACGATATCGACCTCTACGAGGTCAACGAGGCCTTCGGCTCCGTGCCCCTGGCCTGGGCCAAGGCCCTCAACGCGGACATGGCCAAACTCAATGTCAACGGCGGCGCCCAGGCCCTGGGCCATCCACTGGGGGCCACCGGCGCCAAGTTGATGACCACCCTGGTTCACGAGCTTCGCCGCCGCGGCGGCAAGTACGGTCTGCTGGCCATCTGCGAGAGCATGGGCACCGCCAACGCCACCATTATCGAAAACTGTGGCTAGTGCTGTTTCAATTTGATTTTGGCCAGATCGGATTTGTGTGGGAGCCCGGTCCTCCGGGCGAACAGAGGTGGGAAAGTCGCCCTATTCACTTCGAATCACCACC
>CAZWUP010000158.1:0-6962 GCA_964637045.1 uncultured Porticoccaceae bacterium
TCTTCGGCCGAGATTTCCGTGGTCGGCAACGAGGGCCTGGTGGGTATCTCGCTGTTTATGGGCGGTGAGAGCACCCCAAGCAGGGCCGTCGTCCAGAGTGCCGGCACCGCCTACCGACTGCTGGGCCAACGTCTTAAGGACGAGTTCAACCGCCACAGCGAGCTGCTGGTGCTGATGCTGCGCTACACCCAGTCGCTGATTACCCAGATGGCCCAGACCGCGGTGTGCAACCGCCATCACGCCATCGACCAGCAGTTGTGTCGCTGGCTGCTGCTGTCCCTGGACCGCCTGGAGGGTACCGAACTGACCATGACCCAAGAGTTGATCGCCAATATGCTCGGGGTGCGGCGCGAAGGGGTCACCGAAGCCGCGGGAAAACTGCAGAAGCTGGGGGTAATCGAATACAACCGGGGACATATCCGGGTTCTCGACCGGCCACGGCTGGAAAAACTAAGCTGCGAGTGTTACGGGGTGGTGAAGGCGGAAACCGATCGCCTGCTGCCCTACGCTTATCCAGACCTCAGATAACGGCAGGACACCGGCGGCACCCCCGTTCCCGTCGTGATGGCTCACTAGCCGTCAGGGGTGGCTCAGGCCCTTGGCATCCACGCTGCGCACGCCCTTGACATTGCCCGCGAGTTGAACCGCCAACGCGTGCTCAGCGCCGCTGTTGACCGCACCACTGAGGGTGACATTGCCATCTTTGGTATGCACCGCAATGTTGGAGCTGTTGATATTGCTGGAGTAGATAAGGGTGGATTTGACCTTGGTGGTGATCCAGGCATCGGAAAAATCCTGGCCGACATCGTCGCCGGTATCCTTGACGGTCTCCGTCAGAGTTGCCTGATTCCTGTCCACCACCAGCTGGTTGTCCACTGCCACCACACCCCGGGTGTTCTGCGCCAGGGCTTCGGCCAGCGCCCTGGCCTCGTCACTGTCTGCAGTGCCGGTAAGGGCGACCCGCCCGGCCTTGGTTTCCACCTTGGCGGACAGCCCCTGGGCATGCTTGCTCCACAGCAATTTGGATTTTACGGCGGTGGTGATGGAGGCGTCCTCGACTATTTCGCCAAAGCTGCGCTCGCTGGACGCAGGGCCAGGCACATAGTCAGCGGCCACCAGAATCTGGTTATCCACCTTGGTGATGCCACTGACTCCCTGGGCGATCTCACCGGCGAGTTCCTTGTCGACCTCCTCACCTACCGTACCGCTGAGGGTGGCGGTTCCTTCGTCCACAATGATCTTGATATCGTGAGCTTTCAGATAGGGACTCAGAGCATAGCTGGTCCAGATCTGCGCCTCCTGGCGGGCTTCGGTCACCTCGGTGGCGGTATCGGCAGCCATCGCCGGGCTGATGCTCGCCGCCAGAGCGATGGCCGCCGCGAGGGCAAGTCTGCGGGTGTTTTGCTTCAAGTTCATGGTGCTTCCCCAATTGATCAATGGTACCGGATCCGTGACCGCGAGATGGCCGCCACAGTTGAAACCTTGCCACTTGGCGCCGATCAGCAGCCGCGCATGGCCAAAAAGTTGGTTACTCTGCGCCGGGCTTCGTCGCGACTGAGGTCGTAGCGTTCCTGGAGGAGGTCAACCAGCTTGTCCTGTTGACCGTCCGCCGCCACCAGCTCATCCTCAGTCAACCTTGCCCAGGCAATCCTGGCGGGGCCAATCTGCAGCTTCCACTTGCTCTTGAACTGATGTGTCTCTGACTGGCTCATGGCGTCTCTGATCACTCTCCGAACCCCGGTTCTTGTCATGGCAATCCGCGAACAAGCGTATGGCGGATTAAGCCGGCACGTTGAGAGTAGCTTCGATCGGCGCGGGGGTCGGTGCGCTGGCACGCATAGCGGCGGCACTGGAGTGTGTCAATGGACGCCCGTTCGGGGTGTTCAAGGCTTGGCGGGTGGCGTCGGGTCGCGACTGTGTACCAGGGAACTGCGCAATGTCTGGAGCATTCGCCACGCCAGCCAGCCGCGGCTCAGCCAGGTGCCCGCGGGGCCGCGCCGCAGGATCACCAGCATCACTCCCGCCCCCACAATCAGGGAGGGGTGACGTTTTACATAGTGAATCACCGCCAGTGCCTGATCGACCCTGGCCAGTGGCTGACGCAGGGGCTCGATGTCTCGTTTGAGCCCCGCCCGCTGCACTGCCGCCCGCGTCACCAGCTCTTCCCGTCGAGCCCTGAGGACAGCCAGCCTGTCATTCATGGGGGGGCCTCAGCTGCTGGCGATCCTTGGCCAGCTCCGCCAGACTCTGGGCCAACAACCTCGGTCTGGCTCTGATGTTGCGCAGGGCAACGCCCCAGGCCAGGGCACCACCACACAGAAAGATGCCGGCGAGAACCCCCAGTACCAACAGGCGGTGATCGTCCCAGAAAGCCACCACCAGCAGGATGGTAGCCAGCACCACGCCGACCGCAAGGCAGAACAGGGTGACCAGGGCCAGGATGATCAGCAGCAACAGGTGCTGCCGGTCCTCTTCCAGCTCTGTGAACAGCAGTTGCAGGCGGGTATGGGCAATGGCCAGCAGGCTCCCGCCAAGGGTTGACAGGGAGTCGAGCAACCCCCCGCCTGAACGCGGCGACTCTTCCATCTGTTCCCCCAAGTCAGGTATCGGCGTACTACCGACGGGATATCAGAAAGCCCACCAGCACGCCGAGTCCGGCCGCCACACCGATGGCTTCCCACGGATTCTGGTGGACATAGACATCCGCAGCCTTGGCCGCTTCCCTGCTCTTGAGCAGCAGTGCTGCCTGGGCATCGTTCATCCTGGCCTTGGCCACCTTGAGGGACTCTTCCGCCTTGGCGCGAATCTCGGCGAGTTTTTCGTCCCCCTGGTTGGCGGTGGCCTTCAACAGCGCTTCGGCATCCGCCACCACCACTTTGAAATCGGCAAGCAATTGTTCACCGGTAATGTCGTCACTGCGATTGTTCATAGGGTGCTCCGTTGTTATGAAAGACTTGCAAACTGGTGGGGTTATTCCTGATGCTGATACCATACCCCCTGCGCCCATTGGTTGTCACCTCCAAGACCTGTCTTCTGTAATTCCACTGCTGCGATGTCGATAAAAACAGGGGAGTCGACCACGGCGCGAACTTTTGGCCCAAGGCTGGGCCGTCACGCTGCCCGCCAAGCCGCCAATCCCAACCCGATAACCGTCAGCACTCCGTTCGCCGACGCACCAACCCCTGTGACCTGGGCTGGTTAGGGGCTCTACAGCCAGTACTCCCCCCGCACGGCGATCCACTCCTTGATCCGCGACAGGAGCGGGCGGTGCCGCCACCGGCGGTATTCGATAACCTTGGAGTGCCTGAGATCGCGGGCAAACATGGCGTCCATCTGGCGGGCAAAGTTTGGCCCCACCAGTATGGCGTTGAGCTCGTCATTGTGAAGGAAGCTGCGCCAGTCCAGGTTGGTCGATCCAATTGTCGACCACAAACCGTCAATGGTGGCGGTCTTGGAGTGCATCACTGCGTCCTGGCGCTCGTAGATGTTCACCCCTGCCTTGAGCAAGTCGCTGTAGTGGGAGCGCCCGGCGTGGAAGGTGGCCCAGGAATCGGTGCGGCTGGGCAGTAACAGGGTGACCGTCACCCCGCGGTGGGCGGCGTCGGTCAGGTGGGCGAGCAGCTGAGGGTCCGGTACAAAATAGGCATTGCTAATATTGATATGGCGTTGGGCGCTGGCAATGGCTGACAACAGGGTAAGGTAAATCACACTGTGGGGAGCCGCCGAGGTGCTGCCCATGGCCCGCACGATCTCCTTCCCCTCCGGGTTCAGCTGAGGAAAATAGTCTCTGGGGGGCAGCGGTGGGCCGTTTTGTCGGGCCCAGGTATCCAGAAACAGGGCCTGGAATTTCGCCACCACAGGCCCGCTTACCTGGAGGTGGGTATCCCGCCAGCCGAGGGACACGGCGCCGTCCTTCTTGCGAGCGTGAACAAAGGGACTGCTGGCATAGGTTTCACTGATATTCACTCCCCCCAGAAAGGCCACCCGGCCATCCACCACCAGCAGTTTGCGGTGATCGCGGTTGTTCAGCAGCCACTCGTCCCCATCACCGGCCAGGGGGTTGACCGGATTGAACTCCAACACTCGGACACCACCGGCTTCCAGGCGGGCAAAAAAGGCCAGCGGAGTATCAAGGCAGCCAACACTGTCGTAGATCAGGTTCACCTGTACCCCCGCGGCCTGCTTTGCCAGCAACACCTCGGCAAATTGGTTGCCAATGGCATCGTCGGCGAAGATAAAGGTCTCCAGGTTGATGTGATCCTTGGCCTCCGCCAGCGCGGCTAAGATGGCCCGATAGGTGGCTGGGCCATCCTCCAGCAACAGCAGCGCATTGCCCAGCACCAGAGGGCTATCGGGATTGATCGCCTGCTCGACGGCGAGGTGCTGGTGAATCATCCTGCTGGCCCCTGAGTCGACCTCCAGACTGGCGATAATGGCTGCGCTTTTGGCGGCAGAAACGGTGCCATGGACATCGTCGAAGGATACTGCTTCTCCTTAGAACAGAACCCCGCTGTTCGGCGCATCGGGCAGGCTGGCACAGGCAGTGGCCAGCAGGAGGGATGCCAGTGCAAAGGCTCTCCAGATACCGCTCAACGGGCACTTCATGGTGCTACCTGCGCCGATCACACTGTCGCGCCGCGGGCGCTACAGCTTGCCCAGCAGGAGCAGGATGAGCAGAACCACCAACAGGGTACCGACAACACCACTGGGGGCGTACCCCCACTCGCGGCTGTGGGGCCAGCTGGGAATAACTCCAAGCAGCAGCAATACCACAATAATCAGCAGCAGTGTTCCTATACCCATCATCTGTCTCCGGGAAGTACCTTTGGCAATTCAGCCACAGGGTTGTGGGTGCGCCTGTTGCAGACTACGGGTGACGGGCGATGGGGTCTGTACGCTGGCACACACTCAGGCGGCAGGTGCGGGTCCCGGCAGGACCAGTGCCGTCGCCCCCACTGCAATCGCGGGATGGATGCCACGGGGGAGAGGCCCTCTGGCGTCGAATGCCACCGCTATGTGTTCTGGCGCACAGATTCGTCTGCCAACTAAACCTAATACTGAAGGCATTACGCTAGGGTATACAGGCAATTCAGCCTGTGTGGATTTGGTGTAACACAACGAGAGCACTTCGATGAAAACTCGCTTCCTGGTAACCTGCATGCTGTCCACTGCCCTGGTGGCAGTTACCCCTCTGACCCTCCACGCCGACATGGTGGACACTTCCCGGATGCTCGCCACTGAGCAAGGCCTTTTCCAGGGAGACCGGGATGCCCAGTCCGAACTGGTGATGTCCTTTATGGCTCGCGACGAAGTGCGCAACCAGCTTGAATCCCTGGGTGTTGACCCGGCGATGGCCGCGGAGCGGGTCGCCGGCCTCACTGACAGCCAACTCCAGCAACTGGCCGGCAAGATCCAGGATATGCCTGCCGGCAGTGGTGCCCTGGGCATAGTCCTCGCCGTGCTGGTGATTATTCTGCTGCTGGAAATCCTCGGCATCACGAACATCTCCAGTAAAGTTTGAAGCTGCTGATCGTTCTCCTGGCCCTGAGCCTGGCGGCCTGCTCCAGCAGTCCGCCACTCAGGGAGTACAACCTGGCAGCAGCCAGAGTTGACCTTGTAACCACGCCATTCTTCCCCCAGGACCAGTACCAGTGCGGCCCCGCCGCCCTGGCTACGGTGCTGGCGGCAAGCGGCTCACCGGCAACTCCCGAGGCTTTAGCGCCCCAGATTTATGTTCCCGAGCGCCAGGGCAGCCTGCAGGCGGAAATTGTCGCCGCAACCCGCCGCCACGGCCGCGTACCCTATGTGCTCAACACCCGTCTTGAAGACCTGCTGGCGGAAGTCGCCGCCGGGACACCTGTGCTCGTCCTGCAGAACCTGGGGTTGGCCCACCTGCCCCAGTGGCATTACGCCGTGGTCGTGGGCTTCGACGCTGAGGCTGATAGCTTGTTGCTGCGTTCCGGCACCACTGAACGCCTGAAAATGAACCGCGTCCGCTTTCAGGGGACCTGGGCGCGGGCGGCCAACTGGGCAATGGTCGCCGCTCTGCCAGACCAGCCTCCAGCCACCGCTGACAGCGGCAATTGGTTACAGGCGGCCAGCGCCTTTGAGGAGTTGGACCAGCCGGCATTGGCCACCACCGCTTATCGCGCCGCCAGTCTGCGCTGGCCCGACCAGCCCCTTGTCTGGCAGGCCCTGGCCAATGCCAGCTATGCACAGCACGATCTTTCCGGGGCCGCGGTTGCCCTGCGCAAGGCCGTTGCCCTCGCCCCCTCCGCTGCAGGCCACAACAATCTGGCCCATGTGCTCCACAAACAGGGCTGTCTGCGCGCAGCAGCTACCGAGATCAATCGGGCCGACGCCATGGCAGATGCTGAATCTCTTGCAGATGTACTGACGAAAACCCGTGCGGCCATTGAGGCGAGCCCGGGGGTCGACGTCTGTGGCGCAACGCCCCCCAGACCACAGGAAGCGAAATAGACTTCCGACAACACAGATGTGGTACCTGTCCATGTTGGTGTGAGCCCTGGAAGTCCGCGGGAAAGCGGACGGCCCGACGTTTCCCTGATGCCGATTAAAAGTACTCGCCCGCTAAATCCATCTTCAAATTGCTGCGGGAATGCCTAATCTAGGTGCCCACCTGGTGCCCATAGCCGGCTGGGTGCCACCGTCATTCGCTCACAGAGTGAGCTCCTACGGGGTGCCCCGCGGGCTTGGGAGCAGTGCGTGGGAGCCCGGCCTCCGGGTGAATGGGGGTGGCCGGTGTGCCCATCGCCGGTTGGGTGTAACCCTCGTTCGCAATCTTGAAGATGGGTTTACCGGACGGTTACGGCCAGGATAGTTGTCGCGGACCGGTCACCGTAATTGACGTTAAACAGTTACCCATAGCCGCTGGGTGCCACCACCGTTCGCTCACGGAGTGAGCTCCTACGGGGAGCCTGCCCAGGCTTGGTCGATTTATG
>CAZWUP010000159.1:0-6882 GCA_964637045.1 uncultured Porticoccaceae bacterium
TGAACCCCAAAGGAAAAAAACCCCTGGTCCGTGCCCTTGCCGCCGCCTTCGCCCTCGGTGCCGGTGCCGCCCACGCCAGCTTGCTGGAGGAGGTGGTGGTCACCGCCCAGAAGCGGGAGGAGGCGCTGCAGGATGTCGCCATCTCGCTGACCGCCTTCAGCGGCAACCAAATCGAGCAGCTGGGGTTTCAGTCGGTGGTGGATGTCACCGCCCAGACCCCCAACTTCAACGTCAATGGCACCGGGGGCGGTGCCGACTCGCCGGTGATGTACCTCAATATCCGGGGGGTGAGCTTCGTCGACGGCTCCATGACCAACGACCCCTCGGTATCCGTGTATCTGGATGAGGTCTACCAGGCCCACCAGGGCGCCGCCCTCAACCAGCTGTTCGATGTGGAGCGGGTGGAAGTGCTGCGGGGCCCCCAGGGCACCCTGTTCGGTCGCAACACCACCGGCGGCCTGATCCAGTACATCACCAAGAAACCCACCGCCGAATTCGAGGGCTATGGGGCCATCGAGTACGGGGACTACAACAAGCAGGTGGTGGAAGGCGCCGTCAGCGGCCCCCTCGGCGAGGGTGTTCGCGGCCGCCTTGCCGGCCGTTACAAAACCAATGACGGCTGGCAGGAAAACCCCCTCAACGGCCTCGACGGCTTCGGTGAGGTGGAGACCTACGCCCTCCGCGGCAGCCTGGAATTCGACATCACCCCGGACCTGGTGGCCCTGGTCACCGCCCATGTGGCCGATACCGACAACATCACCCCCGGTTCCGCCCTGTACGGTGCCCGCAACCCCGCCAACCTGACCCAGATGTGCACCACCCCCCAGATCATCAACCTGGAGTG
Organism: uncultured Porticoccaceae bacterium; assembly: GCA_964637045.1. Taxonomy (GTDB): domain Bacteria; phylum Pseudomonadota; class Gammaproteobacteria; order Pseudomonadales; family Porticoccaceae; genus CAYXXZ01. The sequence continues at coordinate 845 of CAZWUP010000159.1, forward strand.
TGTCAACGGCGCCGGTTTCCGCGACCCCAACCCCAAGCCCACCCGGGTCTACAGCGAGCGGGAGGAGCCCACCACCGCCGAGGGCCACGGCGGCCAGGTTCGCCTGGACTGGGCCACGGCGGCCGGCGAGCTGGTGTCCATCACCGGCTATGAAAAATTCGAAACCGACATGATGCAGATCTACCCCATGCTCGGCTCCCTGCAGTTCCGCTACGGTTATTACGGCCAGGCGGAGAGCATCAGCCAGGAGCTGCGCCTGAGCAACGAGACCTCCTACGGCGCCAAGTGGCAGGTGGGCGCCCTCTACTACGGCGACGAGCGCAACCGCCGCTCCTACAGCATCATCAATGGCAATCCGTCCTCCGACCCCACCGCCCAGGTCAGCACCGAGTCCTACTCTCTGTTCTCCCAGATCGACCTGCCGGTGGCGGACACCGTCAACCTGGTGCTCGGCATGCGCTACACCGACGAGGAGCGCACCCTGGACGAGATGTTCTCCCTCATCCGCAACTTCCGTCTCGAACTGGACCCCATCGAGGCCAAGGAGGTCACCGGCAAGGTCGGCGTCGAGTGGCGGCCAGACGCCGACACCATGCACTACGCCCAGTTCTCCCGGGGCTACAAGAGCGGCGGTTACAACACCGCGTCGTCCACCGCCGACATCAGCCAGTTGGGCCCGGTGGATGCCGAAGTTCTCTATTCCTGGGAGATCGGCTCCAAGCACACCCTCCTCGACGGCCTGATGTACGCCAACGGTGCCCTCTTCTACTACGACTTCCAGGGCTACCAGGCCCTGGTGTCCCGCACCGACCCCAACAACTTCGGCGCCGTGGAGTTCCGCTTCATCAACGCCGGCGACGCCCGCATCTACGGTGGCGAGCTGGAGCTGGCCCTGGAACCCCACCCCCAGTGGTACTTCTCCCTGGGAGTGGGCCTGCTCAACACCCACCTGAGTGCAGACCCGGACCTGAAGGTGGAGGGCCAGCCCATCGACGGCAACACCCTGCCCAACTCGCCGGAGTACAGCCTCAACGGCATCGCCAGGTACAGCATCCCCCTGGCGGCCAACGGCGAGGTGTCCGTCCAGGCCGACTTCCGCTACCAGGACGATGTCTTCCACAACGTGGACAACGAGCCCTTCGAGACCGAGGAGGCCTACGGCATCGCCAACCTCAGGCTTGGCTGGGACAATGTCGACGGCAATCTGCGGGTGGAGGCCTATGTGGAAAACCTGTTCGACGAGCACTACAGCGTACAGTCCATTCGCAGCACCTCGCTGGCGGCATCCACCAAAAACTGGGGCCTGCCGCGCTGGTGGGGCGTCAAGGCCAAGTACAGCTTCTGATCTGACCGCCCGGGCCGCCCCGCTGCGGGCGGCCCTCCCCCCACCGCCCCCGCGCCGTTCGCCCCCCACTCGTGGGGGGGCCGAGCCGGGGCGCTTCATCGCCCATCGGCAGTGAGATATCGCCATGATCCCGACATTCGACAACCTCCACGACGACCCCGCGGCCTTCGCCCTGAACGACGCCAACAACCTGCTGCGCCAGATCCACAGCCGCGCCGCCAGCACCCCGGACGCCATCTTCCTCGAGGAGGTGGGTGGCCATCGCCTCAGCTACGCCGACACGGTGGCGGAGATCGAGCGCTGCCGCCACCACCTGGCAAGCCTGGGACTGGTCCGCAATGACCGCCTGGTATCCCTGCTGCCGGCCTCCATCAACGGCTATATTCTGTGGCTGGCGGCGGGCAGCCTGGGCATCTGGGAAATCGCCGTCAACCGGGAGCTCAAGGGCAGCTTCCTCAAGCACCAGGTAGAGTCCCCGCGGCCTCGCATGGTATTCGTCAGCATCCGCGATGCCGACCTGCTGGCCACCGAAGGGGTTGCCGCCCCTGCCGTGGAGGTGGTGGCCGAGGGTGGCGACCAGTGCTGGGGCAGGGACCGGCTGCCAATGACGGAATGGCCGGCCGGTGACGATGTCGCCTGCGTGATCTACACCTCGGGCACCACCGGGCCGGCCAAGGGGGTGATGCTGACCTGGGCCCAACTGGCCGGGATCATCGGCCGCACCCCCAGGGAGTGGCTCGACAGCGGCGACGTGGCCTACACCCCCTGGCCCAGCTTCCACATCACCGGGCGCTCGCCCCTGATCGTGATGGCCGATGTGGGTGGCCGGGTGGTGATCCGGGACAAGTTCTCCCTGTCCGAGTTCTGGGCCGACATTGACCGCCACCGCTGCACCTTCGCCACCATCGGCTCCGGGGTGCCCTTTCTGGTCAAGGACGAGGTCACCGAGCTGTCGCGAAACTCCCCCCTCAAAACAGCGTTCGGCGTGGCCAGCGGCCATTTCAACCTGCAGTTCCAGGAAAAATTCGGGGTCAATATGATGTTCTGCTACGGCAGCACCGAGGTGGGCTTCCCGGTGGTGAACCTCAGGTTCAGCGAGGACAACCAGCGCAGTGCCGGATTTCTTCGCCCCGGCTACCAGTGGCGCCTGGTGAATGAAGGCGGCGCCGATGTCGCCGAGGGTGAGGCCGGCGAGCTGTGGCTGAGGCCACCCCACCCCAGCATGATATTCAAGGGCTACCTGGATAAGCCCGAGGCCACGGCCCGGGCGGTGGTGGACGGCTGGTACCGCACCGGGGATCTGTTGCGCCGCGACGGGGCCGGACGCTTTGTCTTCGTCGACCGCATCAAGGACACCATCAAGCGCCGTGGCGAAAACATCTCCGCCTCCGAGTACGAGGGCAGCCTGCAGGGCCTGGCGGAAGTTGGCGAGTGCTCGGTGATCGGCGTCAAATCGGAACTCTCCGGTGCCGAAATCTACATTGCCGCAGCGCCCCGGGCGGGAGTGGTGCTGACCCCGGAACACCTCTTCGAGCTGCTTCGCGCGCGCTACCCCAAGTTTATGCTGCCCTCCTACATCAGCCTGGCGGCGGAACTGCCCAAAACACCCAGCGGCAAGGTGTCGAAGCCCGCGGTGCTGGCCCAGCTGCCCCTGGCCGCCGCCTGGCGCTCGCCCCTGGCCGAGACCTGACGGGCTGACCCTGGGGGCTCATCGGGTGTTGGTGACGGGAGCCCGCCAACCTCGGCGGAATCAGCGACATCCCCCGGTCGCCCCGGGGGCATCAGCACCGCGCGCGGCGGGCAATCCAACTCATTGCTGTCCCACGGTTTTTCGGGAAACTACCGGCAACTGTCGCGCTGCGTTGCGCTTTTCTGAGGGGGACTCCGCAACGGACATGAATCCAAGTATTTACGGTGCGCCGTATAGAATGCGCCCGAGCTCCACATCCACCAGCAAAGTCGTCTGCTGGCCCGCCCGCCACACCACGGACACCAGCACCAACTTTTCGTTGACCCATGCCACCCTTTCAATACCGCTGGCGCCCAGCAGTGCCAGCTCCAGCAGGGTAGCCTGTTCCCGCTCGACGATGATCCGCGTCACTCTGGGTGGCCGGGTATTGGCCGGCGGCTCCAGGGCCACCAGGCGCCAGGCGCCATTGGGAGAAACAACCCCGCGAGCCGCGAATGCCGCTACCAAATCGTCGCTGACCACCGCGGCATCCAGGGTAGCGATGGTGATTCGCCGACCCAGATGCTGATTGCTATCGCTTCCCTCAGCGGCATTCCTGGCCAGGGAATCCAGCGCGGCCGCCACCAGCCCGCTTTTCACCTCCATATAGTCCGCAGTCACTGGTCGGGTGCCACTGCAGGTATCGACCCACCAGGTATCTGTACCCACCGTGGGGTTGTGGGCAAACACCCAGTATTCACTGCCCGGCAACAGGAGCATGCCGCAGGCTGCGGGGGAATCAGCGGTATGAATTCGCTCAAGTCCCCCGGTGCCTTTATAGGTTGTCAGTACCAGGATGTCCGCTGCCCTGGCCTGCCAGCCGTCCACCTTCTGAGGGTCGTGCACCCTTGCCACTGCCACCCGCCCCACCCAGTGGGCCTGGCGAAAATAGGCCTCAAGGGGGCGTTGCCCACAGCGACATGCCAAGACCTGGGGGGAAAGCAATGCGGCAATCAGACCGGACAGCACAAGTATTTGCAGGCGCTTGAGGTTCATGGTCAACAGCCCCGGGAGTAAAACCAGGCGGTGAGGCGACCAGCCTCCGAATAGGCGGGAATCCAGCCCCGCCAGCGGATTGGCGGCTCTGGCCCGGCACAGATGTCGCCGTCGTAGATACCGATGCGCAGCCAGGGGCCGCTGGGGGTATGCCTGACCTCCTCGACGACAATGGGCGCTTCGGCCCGCGCGCTTCCTGGGCGCAGCCGTTGCCAATGATCTTCACCGGCGAGGCGCTGTAGTGTCCACAGGCCTCCGTCCCAGGCGGGGGTCAGGTAGGCGAGGCTGCCGGGCAGCAAATCCGTCAGCGGCATATAGCGCCCGGCATCGTCGGCGCTCACCCAGCCACTGTGGCCATTTTTGAGGGCGATGCGATACCAGTTGGCCTGCTGCTCCACCACCACCGCCGCTGGCGCCTCGTAGCTGTACTCCCGGGTTTGCAGTGCCCAGGGGTCGCTAATCAGGGTTATCGGCCTGCCACTGGTCCGCGGGGAGGGGTAAAGCGCCAGTGGCACCAGGGGCTGGGCGGCTTGCGGCCCACCGCTTTCGCCGGGACCGAACAGGCCGGGCAGCTCCAGCAGGCCCACCAGTTCATCCCCGGCGGGTTTTGAGGGCGGCAGTGGTGAGTCCTGCCACCAGCTGGCCGGGCACTGGCACTGCGGGCTGTCGGCAAACTGCCGATCCCCGCAGGACTGACGGTATTGCTCGAATTCGCTGGCACCATCCCGCAGCTGTTCGTGATAGACCAGTTCGCCACTGGCAACATCCATCACCAGATCGGAAAACTGGACCCGCCCCCAGGCCACGCGCAAAAACAGCAGGTTGTCCGTCAACCAGCGCGGCTGGAGGGGCTGGGCAATTGCCTCGAAGGCCAACATACGATGAACCTCGCCGCCGGAAATTTGCACGGCGCCGTGCCAGGGACCGGGCCGCGCGGTATCGGGCTGGCGAATGGCATAGCGGTAGCTATTGCCGGGGGAAGCAACCGGATCCGGCAGGGGCAACGGGTTGGTGGTGGTCAACACGCGGATGCGCTTGGCAAACTCCGCCGCGGGGGGGCCGCTGTGTACCATGCGCGGCGCACTCCAGCAGGCCGGACTGATTTCCGCCACGGCGCTGGCCGTCGTCAGCGCGCTACAGGCCAGGGCAATCCTAAGGTGTCGCTTCACGGTTTCAGCTCATCGGCAGTCTGCAAGGCCGTTATTCCGTTACCGCAGGGCTTTGGAGGTCAACGGGTTCGGCGGTGGGCGCCACCTTGCCGCCTTGCCTGGTGCTCTTGGCCTCATATTTTGCCCGTATCGCCGCAGCCCTGGCGGCGGAATCCCGCTCCCAGTGGCGCAGCTGGGCGGAAGTTGGGGCGCCGCCACAAAGATTGTCGGGAATACAATAACTGCGCTCTTCGAAGGGATCGTCGAAGCTGTAGCAAACCTGGCCCTGGGGGCAGGAACCGGGTGTGCAGCCCTGCTTGCCGGTGCACACATTGGGGGTTAGCCGGGAACCGTCCGGACACCTTAGCGACCAGCGGGACAGGCACTGGTTGGCGCAGGGGTCTTTGGCGGTAAATCCGCTGCCGGTGATCATGCAGCTGGCGCCCACCGGCTGGCCACAGGCGCCGAGCAGGGCAGCGAGGCCGATCAGCAGGCCGACGATGGTTGATCGCCCTATATACCCCATGCCATCCGTTCTCCTGTGCTGTCCCTGGCAGCTGGCTCAGGTTACCCCTCGATAAGCCACCATGCCACGCCTGATCAAGGGTGTGATTCTGGCTGGGTCGTCCCAACCCGGCGTGGCCACCAACCGCTGCCCGCGGCCCCGTTGCCACAATCCGATGTCAGAGTATAGGAATTGTCACAGTGCTTGCCAAATCGCGGGGGGCAGACAGCGCAGCCCCGCACCGCGAGGATCTTGTGCTAGGCTTTACAAACAATAACGGACACTTGAGGCATCCGTCATGGCGATCAAATCAGT
>CAZWUP010000160.1:0-6873 GCA_964637045.1 uncultured Porticoccaceae bacterium
CTTGTCCGGCGTAATGCCTGGCGACAGCCTCGGCGATGGCAGAGGTGGCGCCGATGATCAGGATTTTTTCCATATGCAATTATTCCAAGTGTCAAAGCCCCAGGCGCCGGGATTGCCGGGAGTGCAACACCTTGTCGGCCCCATAGTGTTGTCTCACAGCCATAAATGCGTCGCGTCCGGGATAGCTTTTGTCAAACATCTCCCTGGACATGCGGGCGTCCTTGGCCAGGTACAGGCGGCCACCAAAGTCCAGCACCATGGCGTCAAGCTCGGTCAACAGCGGCAGCAGTCCAGGATCCATTTTGAAGTCGAGGGCAAGGGTATAGCCTGCCGTGGGGAAGGACAGGTAGTTGTCGTTGCCCTCACCAAACCCCTTGAGTACCGCCAGGAACGAACCCCGCCGTGAGCTGGCGATACGCTCCAGGATTGCGGTCATACCGGCATTTCCCGCCGCCCTGGGCAGTACGAACTGGTACTGCACAAAGCCCCCGCGACCATAAAGTCGGTTCCAGTGCTGGATGCCGTCCAAAGGGTAGAAAAAGGGTTCGTAATGGATAATCCGCTCGCTTACCGGCTGCCGGATTCGGGCGTAATAAAGCGCGTTGAAGACCTGAATGGCATGGCGATTGAGCAAAAAGCCGGGCATCTCCACGGGAACGGCCAAGCTGGCGCCTTTGCCAGTGCTCAGGGAGTCCTTTTCAGCGTGTTCACCGCCCTCCACGTGCTCCCCCAGCATCACCAGGGACCGGCCCAGATTCCGCCCCTGCGCCAGGCAATCAATCCACGCCACGGAGTAGGTGGCCTGGCTGTGGGTCTCCAACAACGCCAGCACGTGGTGGAGATTGTCGGCCTTGATGGTGGTTTGGCGGATAGTGGCGCTGGCGATGGGCTTCAAGCTCAGGGTGGCCTGGAGAATGATCCCGGTCAGGCCCATGCCACCACAGGTGGCGTGAAACAGCTCCGGACGCAATGTTGGCGAGCAGTGGACGACACCCTCGGCAACTGTGGCCACGGTGAGCTCGCGCACATGGTCACTGAAGCTACCTTCAAGGTGATGGTTTTTGCCGTGAACATCACTGGCAATGGCACCACCCACGGTGACAAACTTGGTGCCGGGAGTGACTGTGGGAAACCAGCCCCGGGGAACAAATACCTCAAGAATCTCCGCCAGGGTTACCCCCGCGGCACAGGTCAACACCCCGCTGGCTGGGTCAAAATCAATAAAGTGGTCAAGATATTCCATACCGACCACCCTGGGAGCCAGGGCGCTGTCGCCGTAACTGCGCCCCAACCCGCGGGGAATCAACCCCTGATCCGGTGGGAAGCGCAGAGTGCTGGCGGCGTCTTCGGCGGTGAGTGGACGGCGCAGCTCAGCTTCGACACGGGGGTAACGCCCCCAGCCGGTCAACTCCACGGGCGACCCTCCGCGGCGCCCGGCACCACAAAGACAAAGCGCTTGTCGAGCCAGTACTTGAGGTAATAGCCGAGGGCAAGCCCGATGACGCCGCCCAGGTAGCGCATGGCCTTGGTGTTAAAAGCGAGGTGGAAACCGAGTTCAAAACCCCAGAAAATCGCGGTGGTGACCAACCCCATCAGGGCATAGAGAACAAACGTCCGGGTGTCGTGGGCGGCGTTCACCACCTGGTAGCGGAAGATGTATTTTTTATCGAGAACGTATTTCACCAGCAGGCCCACCGCCGTACCCACCAGCACGGACAGAGCCACCCCATGACCACCATCATAGGCCCGCAGGCTGATATCCTGGGCACTAATGTTCGCCACGGTAGCGACTATGGCGAAAATGGTGTAGTTTACGGCGACTTTCATCATCGGCTTTTGGCCAGCGGTTTGCTGGCTGTTTCGGGTAAATTGGGCATGGATTCTACGGCAATAGGAGTGACGAAAACATCCGTGTTGCTTGGATTGCTGAAGTCGATGCGGCCCCGCCAATGGGTGAAGAATGGCTTTGTCCTCGCGCCACTTGTCTTTGCCGGTCTGTTTACCAACGCCGAGGCCATCACCAGTGCTCTGGTGGCCGCTGCCCTGTTCTGCCTGGCATCTTCCGCCACCTACATCGTCAACGATTTTCGCGATGTCGAACAGGATCGCAAGCATCCGACAAAGTCCCACAAACGCCCTCTGGCTTCGGGCCAGGTCAGCAAACCCCAGGCCGCGGCCTTTCTCACCCTGCTCTACGCCATTCTGGCCTGGGGTTTTACTCTGCAACCGGCAGTGATGCTGGTTATTGTCAGCTATCTGGTGCTGAATTTGGCCTACACCTTTGCTCTCAAGCACCAGCCAGTGATCGATATTTTCACCATCGCCATCGGCTTTGTCCTGCGGGTTTATGCCGGCGCCGTGGCTATTGCGGTACCCATGTCGTCGTGGATGTTCGTCACCACCCTGTGCCTTGCCCTGTACCTGGCTGCCGTCAAGCGCCGACAGGAGCTGACCCAGAGCGGCAGCGAAGGGCGCAAGGTGCTGGAGCACTATTCAGTGTCCCTGGTTGATCGCTATGCGGAAATGTCCGCCACCGGGGCGCTGCTGTTCTACAGCCTGTATGTGATGACCGAGCGGCCAGAACTGGTGATTACCATACCCTTCGTGCTGTATGGGCTGTTCCGCTACTGGTTTGTGGTCGAAGCTCTCGGCGGCGGCGAATCACCCACCGACGCCCTGCTCTCTGACTGGCAACTAGCCCTGACCGTCGCCCTGTGGCTGGGGGTCAGCAGCTGGGCGCTGTGGCCCCAGGTGACCTGACATGGAACTCGGCTATCTGCTCACCCCCTTTGTCGCCTGGCTGGTGGCAGGCTCAACCAAGTTCGCCATCAACAGTATCAAAGCCAGGCAGCCCGCCTTTGGCCTGGTGGGCTACGGCGGTCTGCCGAGCAACCACAGCGCCATCGTCACCAGCGTGGCCGCCTTGATCGCCATCCGCGAAGGCATAGGTCATCCGGCCTTTGGCGTGGCCGTGGGCCTGGCGTTCATTGTCATGCTCGATGCATCAAGCCTGCGCAAGCAGGTGGGCAAACAGGCCGCCGCCATCAACAGGTTGGCTGCGGACAGCGGACACCCCCAGCTGCGGGAGCGTATGGGGCATACTCTCCTGGAAATTCTCGCCGGCGCCGCTGTCGGCCTGCTGACGGCAATCGCCTGCCATCGCCTGCTGCCCGCCTTTGCCTGAGGGCGGCTGCTGCCATAGTGGTTTGGTGGCCGTTGGAGCCGCCCCCAGGGCGGCGGCAACCCTGAAATCGGTCCTGCAGTAAGCCCTTGATCACCACAATCAATCTCTGTATAGTTCCGCCCTCTTGAATCTAAGTCCTTTTGGAGGAGCTCAACGGTGGCAAATACACCTCAGGCACGCAAGCGCGCCAAGCAGAACGAAAAGCAAAGGCAGCATAATGCGAGCCTGCGCTCCATGGTCCGTACCTACATCAAACGTGTTCAGGCCGAAATCGCCAAGGGCGATGCCGCCTCTGCCCAGGCAGCCTACAACACCGCGGTACCCGTGATTGACCGCATTGCCGACAAGGGCATCATTCACAAGAACAAGGCCGCCCGCCACAAGAGCAGGTTGAACGCCCAGGTCAAGGCTCTGGCCCAGGCCAGCTGATGACCTAGCGCCCCGCCCAGGGGCACAAAAAAACCCGCCTACGACAGTGGCGGGTTTTTTTGTGCCCAGTCATTGCTGTCCCACAACTGTCTGGAGCCCCCTCGGGAAAAATCAACGCAGCGCTACAGTTACCGCTAGTCAACCGAAAACTGTGGGACAGCAATAATGCCCAGTAAAAACCTGGCGAAGCGGGTGGCTACCCCGCTCCGCCGCCTGATCTACGACTGCTGAACCTTCTCCCTCAGCCTGATATGCAGGTCCCGCAACTGTTCGTTGGCAACCTTGCCCGGCGCATCGGTGAGCAGGCAGTTAGCGGACTGGGTCTTGGGGAAGGCAATGACGTCGCGGATCGACTCGGCGCCCACCATCAGCATCACCAGGCGGTCGAGACCGAAAGCCAAGCCGCCGTGGGGCGGACAGCCGTATTTGAGGGCATCGAGCAGGAAGCCGAATTTTTCCTGGGCTTCCTCGTCGCCGATACCCAGCACCTTGAACACCTCCCGCTGCATGGCGGGGGAGTGGATACGGATCGAACCGCCGCCCACCTCGGTACCGTTGAGCACCATGTCGTAGGCCTGAGACAGGGCGCCCTCGGGGTTGGCCGCCAACTCTTCCGGCGTGCAGGCGGGGCGGGTGAAGGGGTGATGGATAGAGGTCCAGCCGCCCTTGTCATCCTCCTCAAACATGGGGAAGTCCACCACCCACAGGGGCGCCCACTCCCTGGTGTAGAGATTGAGGTCCGCCCCCAGCTTGCAGCGCAAGGCCCCCAGGGCGTCATTGACGATCTTGGCCTTGTCGGCACCAAAGAAGATCAAGTCGCCGGTCTCGGCCCCCAGGCGTTCGAGGATGGCCTTGCGGGCCTCGGTGGGCAGGAACTTGACAATGGGGGACTGGAGGCCATTTTCCAGATCGCCGGCATCGTTGACCTTGATATAGGCCAGGCCCTTGGCGCCGTAGATGGCGACAAACTCGGTGTAGGCGTCGATTTGCTTGCGGGACAGCAGCTCGTTGCCATTCTTCAGCAACATGGCGGCCACCCGGCCCTTGGGGTCCTTGGCGGGACCGGAGAACACCTTGAAGTCCACTTCGGCCACCAGATCCCTCACCTCCACCAGGTGCAGGGGAATCCGCAGATCGGGCTTGTCGGAGCCGTATTTGTCCATGGCCTCGGAGAATGGCATCCGCGGGAACTCCCCCAGGTCCACCCCCAGGGTCTTGCTGAACAGCTCGCGGATCAGCTGCTCGGAAATGCCGGTGATCAGGGCCTCGTCGGCAAAGGAGAACTCGATATCCACCTGGGTAAATTCGGGCTGGCGGTCGGCCCGCAGGTCCTCGTCGCGGAAGCATTTGACGATCTGGAAGTAGCGGTCGAGACCCGAAACCATCAACAGCTGCTTGAACAGCTGGGGCGACTGGGGCAGGGCAAAAAACCGGCCCTCGTGGGTGCGGCTGGGCACCAGGTAGTCCCTGGCCCCTTCCGGGGTGGCGCGGGTGAGCATGGGGGTCTCGACTTCGAGAAAGCCCCGCTCGCTGAGAAAGTTGCGAATGGCGATGGTGACATCGGAGCGGAAGCGCAGGTTGTCCAGCATCTTCTTGCGGCGCAAATCCAGATAGCGGTAGCGCAGGCGCACCTCCTCCCCCACCTGGATGTGCTCGTCCAGCTGGAAGGGCGGGGTCTCGGAGGTGTTGAGGATAACCAGCTCGGTGGCGTAGACCTCGATTTCACCGGTCTTCATCGCCGGGTTGACGGTGGCCGGCGTGCGCGCCCGCACCCGGCCCTTGATTTGCAGTACGTACTCGCTGCGGATGCGGTCGGCCACGGCAAAGTACTCGCCGCAGTCGGCGTCAAACACCACCTGGATGATACCCTCCCGGTCACGGAGGTCGATAAAGATAACCCCGCCGTGATCCCGGCGCCGGTCCACCCAGCCACAGAGCGTGACTTCTTCACCTACGGCGGTGGCCCGCAGATCTCCACAATAGCTTGTACGCATTAAATTGTTCCCAAATAAAAGTCTGGTTCAGGTAGTGGTGACGTCACCCGGCGTCAGCCGCCGCCGGTGCGGCAGGTGCGGCCGGGGCCGCTGGCGTTGCCGGAGCACTGCTTGCGGCACTGGTGTCGGCAGCGGATGGTGAAGCCTGATCGCCGGCGATGTTCTTTTTGTTGCCCTGCTTGAAGTCTGTCTCGTACCAGCCGGAGCCGCTGAGGCGGAACGCTGGCGCGGTGAGCATTTTTTTCAGCTGGGCCTGGTTGCAGGCCGGACAGTCCACCAGCAGCGGGTCGCTGATCTTCTGGATGGCTTCCACTTGATGGCCACAGGCCCGACATTCATAGGCGTAAATTGGCATGGCAATAATCCCATAATCTGATGAAAGACCAACAACCACAGCCCGGCGACAGAGCAGTCGGGGCCAGCGTAAAAGGCGCGCATTATACCCCAGGGGAGCACTGGCTAGAAGCGCGGCGGAAGCCGGGCTGTGTCCACCGCTGAAGATGGTGGCGGGGAGCCGAAATCACAAGGCCCAGGGTGCCGGCCGGGCAGCGGCGCCCAAAATGCCCGAGCAGCGACAAGTTCTGCCATATATCAAAAAAATCACTATTTTTATAGCGTTTCTGTTGCCAGAAGATGAAAGTTAATATATACATGGTGTCGGCTGTGGTTGTATTGGAAGAAGTGGCGGTTCAGACGCAGATGCACACTGCACACGGTTGCACCTAGATCCATCTGCACAGGGCCAAAACGCGATACAAGCCAAAACAACCCTAACTCAAAGGCTAATCAACAGGGACCTCTCCTATGGCTACCAAGAAAGCGACCAAAGCTCCTGCTCCCGCGAAGGCAGCGCCCAAGGCCAAGGCACCAGCCGCCAAGCCCGCTGCCAAACCTGCCGCCAAGGCTCCGGCCAAAAAGACCACCGCCGTGACCGAGCGCTTCACCAAGACCGAAATCATCGCCACTCTGGCGGAGGATACCGGCCTGACCAAGAAGGATGTGAATGCTGTTCTCGACGGTCTGTCCGACGTCATCGAGCGCCATATCAAAAAGCGCGCGGTGGGAGAGTTCACCCTGCCCGGCCTGTTCAAGATCAGGACGGTGAAAAAGCCCGCCCGCAAGGCGCGCAAAGGCCTCAACCCCTTTACCGGCCAGGAGACTACCTTCGCCGCGCGGCCAGCCAGCATCAGCGTCAAGATCAGCGCCCTGAAGAAGCTCAAGGATATGGCGAATTGACCACTGAAAGCCCTGCCCTGCAGGGTTTTC
>CAZWUP010000161.1:0-6749 GCA_964637045.1 uncultured Porticoccaceae bacterium
TTCATGTTGGAATCAAGCCGCCCCTTCAGACTCACTTCATATTGGAAAAGGCTGGGACTTGCTCGCAATGACAGAGCGGAGTATCATTGCGAGGAATGCAATGACGAAGCAATCTCGTACCACCAGACTGCTTCGCTGCGTCCCGCGTTGCTCTCGGGACTTGCTCGCAATGACAGAGCGGAGTGCTATTGCGAGGAATGCAATGACGAAGCAATCTCGTACCACCAGATTGCTTCGCTGGGCCCCGCGTTGCTCTCGGGACTTGCTCGCAATGACAGAGCGGAGTGCCATTGCGAGGAGTGCAATGACGAAGCAATCTCGTATCACCAGACTGCTTCGCTGCGTCCCGCGTTGCTCTCGGGACTTGCTGGCAATGACAAACTAATCAGATGCCTGGCAATCAGCGGGTTTCGTTGGGGTCAGCCCTCCGCAACCTGTGCAGTTCGACAATGGTCTGTTGCCGCACCTTGCCCGCCACATCGCGAATCTGCAGCGCAACGGCGGGTCCTTCCCGCCCCGCCACAATTTGCAGGGTGCCAAAGTTGTCCTGGGTGACGTTGCCGGCGCCGACGCGGTATCTGTTGTCCTCCCTGTTCAGCACCAGGCCCAGTTTGCCGATGGCGGAATTGAGGCCGCTGGCGGTGACCTCGTACAGGGGATAGCCCACCGCTTCCGCCGGCAGCTGGGAGATTTCCGCCAGGTGGCGGTCGCCGCTCAGCACCACCACCCCGTTGGCGTCGCTGTCCCTGATGAGCTGTAGGAGGCGGCTGCGCTCGGCGGGGAAATTCGCCCACTTTTCGAAGCAGTGCTGGTCAGGAATCACCTGAATGCTGGAGGCCAGCAAGCGCAGATCCGCCGGTTTGGCCAACTCTTTCGCAAGCCACGCCCACTGTTCCTCCCCCAGGATGGTGGCCTCCGGGTCGTTGTTGGCCACAGTGCCGGTGGGCGGGCAGCTGCTGCTGTCGGGGCCTTTTTTGAGAGGGCTGCGGAAGGAGCGGGTGTCCAGCAACAGCAGTTGCACCCGCAGGCCAGCCAGCTCGACACTGCTGGCGTGGTAGATCCCGGGCACCTCGGCGGTGCCGGAGGCGGTGCGCTCCAGGCCGAAAAACCCTAGAAAATGCCCCTTGGATTGGGTCCGCCAGGGGAAGTCTGCGCCGCCGTCGTTGGCTCCGTAGTCGTGGTCGTCCCAGGTGGCGTGGAGGGCAGTGCCCCGCGCCCTGGCGGTGGCGACAAAAGCGGCAAACTGGGGCTGCTGGGAGAGCTCCCGGTAGGCCTCGCCAATGCGCTCCGGCAGGGGTTTGCCGGCATAGGCGCCGACATCCGTGTAGACATTGTCGCCGAGAAAGACAAAGGCCTCTGGCTGCAGGGCGCTGACGCTCTGCCACACCGGCTGGTCCTGCCACTGGCGCAGGCAGGAGCCAAAGGCCAGGGTGGGCACGGGGTCCACAGCCGCCGGAGCTTTCGGCTCGCCACAGGCGGCAAGCGGCAGTGCCAGGCAGAGGGCAGCAAGCAGATGGCGGTGAGGTTTGATCATTGAACAGGGTACTCGACTGTTGGGTGCCACGGACATTGAGACTTGCAGGGATACCCTGGTCCTGAGGCAGCCCCCCAAGTACTCTTTCAATTTGATACTGCCTTATGTTCCGGTTCTCTTGTAGGAGCCCGGTCTCCGGGCGAATGGTGGTGATGCGAAGCGAATAGGGCGACTTTCCCACCTCTGTTCGCCCGGAGGAGAGCCTGCCCCACGAGCGGAGCGAGTGCCCTGGGTGCCGGGCTCCAACACAAATCCGCTCTGGCCAAAATCAAATTGAAACAGCACTGGGCCCAATGGCACTGACTTGTGCCAATCCTCCCCGTAGCCTGCACCGCTATTGTTACCGGGGTGTGAAAGCCGTGGGCGGGTCAGGATGACAAGGCGGCCCGGGAAATGATCACGGGGGCGCACCAGTTGCGCCGACGGCGCTCCATGCGCTGGGGGAGGGGATCGCGGTCCAGGGTGACAGGCACCGGCTCGCCAAAACCCTGGGGGTTGGCCATGCAATTGGCGTTGAGCGCGCCGTAGGTGGTGCCATCGCTGGTGCAGGTGGCCATAACCAGGGTGTCGCAAAAGGTGCAGCAGTGGAAGTCGACGGTTGCCGTGCCCTGGTGGAGGATGCGGTGAAGCCCGGGGTTGGCGATGGCGAGGGTCACCCGGGTGCCGGACTTGCTGACCCAGGCCAGGGCCCTGGCCCGGCAGAACTCACACTGACAGACCCTGGGCACCAGGGAGAGGTCGATGTTCTGCCAGTGGATCCTGAGATTGCCGCATTGGCATTGGCCGCGCATGGCCGCTCTACACCGTCCCGGATCCGGGCACCACTTCCCAGTCGGGCTCGTCGAATTCGCCGATCACGGTAATCACGCATTTTTGCGCGTGTTCCGCCAGAATCTTGCGCACGGTTTCGCTGCGACTGTCGTCCTTCTGGTCCCTGGCCTCCCGGGATTCCCAGCTGGCGATGGCCAGCAGGCGGTTGGGATTGTTGAGGTCCCGGTGCAGCCGGGTGCCCCTGGCTCCGGGGGTCTGCTGGATGATCTCGCTGGCCCTGAGCCAGTTTTCCGCATATTCCTCGACGGTAAAGCCAGGTTTGACGAGAACTTCAAAAATAAATTTCATGGTGGATCCGCACCCTGTGTTTATTGCCAAAGTAGCTTCTGACCCGTTGTCACTGCGATGAGTGTAACAACGTGGAAATCCGCGAGCACCGGCACATGTAGGCTTTTGGGTTGGTCCCCACAGGGGGCCACCCCGGAGATTGCTAGGCTGCGCTTAGCAGGCCCGGCGGCAGGCAACCAGTTGGCCGTCATTGCGAGCGCGGCGACGCAATCCCGCACCCCCAGAGCGCTTCGCTACCCTTGGCAGACCTTGCGAAGCGCTTTGGACCCGCAATGGCATGTGGGCATGTTGATCAGAGACTCCCAGAGTATAGGCGCCAGGCCTGGCCCCGGCCAGCCGGAAATACCGGGTTGGCCCCTGTCATCAGCCCTCGGTGAGGGTCATCAGGATATCGCTGTACCAGGTGCAGTTGAGGCCCAGGGCTTCATCCAGCGCCAGGTCCCGGGTGCCCACATCGAGGCGGGCGGAGTGTACCCCCAGCAACAGCCAGGGCAGGGGCGCTCCGGGGGCGCTGTTGCTCCTCTTCATCACCACCGGCGAGCCGCTGATACCCCTGTGGGTGCGGGCGTCGGTAAGAAAATAGCCCTGGCCCTGGAATCTGAGGCCGTGGGAGGACGCCAGCACTCCCTGGCGCGCCACCGGCAGGTGGTGAAGGTTGTCGTGAAAGCCCAGGGGATAGCCGATCACCAGCAGGGAACTGCCAATTTCGATCTGGTCGGCGGCATCGGGAATATGTTGGGGGGTGAAGGCGTAGTAGAGAAGGGTATCCGGCAGGGCGCTCCGCTCCAGCTCGATGGCGGCGATGTCGATGGCGCCGGAGTTGTCCCGGCCCTGGCGCCACAGGGGGGTGTCGTCCCGATAGAGGGGAATGGAAAATCCGGTGGACTGGGCCAGGTTGTCGCGGTTGGTGTGGAGCTCGATCTCCAGCCGGTTGGGGCGGTGGTTGCTGACGGGGTCCAGCATCACATGGCGGCTGGTGATCAGGAACAGGCGCTGGTCGCGGGCAAAAAAGAAGCCCGAGGAGGAGGTCAGGTACTGCTGGTGGAAAAAGGTGGAGATGCGGGTAACCGTCAGCAGTATGGGTTCAATAGTCATGGTGTGTAAAAGTCACTCGTCCGTGGTGCCGGTGAAATGGGTGACTGGCGCGGCCAGGTCCCAACAGAGTAGCAAATAGGGTGCCGCCGGGGCCAGGGTGGATGGCCCTGTGCGGAACCCGGGAGCAGCGACGGCTTTCTCGGGGTACAATTTCGGGTAAGCATCTGGTTGGGGTCTGCCTGTCCACTCATCCCCGCATCAGAAAACTACAGGAGACCCATCTCAACCCATATGACAGCCGTCAACTTGTCACCATCAAAGGCCCGGAGCGGTTACCACCTGGGCATGACCCAGCCGGGACGTCAGTTGCCTCTGTCCCTGCGCCTGGTGCGGGGATTCGATGTTGCCAGCCTCGACAAGCTCCTGGCCCGGGGGTTTGACCTCGACGTGCCGCCCTTTGCCCCCCGGCGCAGCTATGGCGTGGGCAATGCCCTGGCGCCGATGGCGGAAATGGGGTGGCGGATCCTGGTGCTCGGCGGGTATCTGCTGCGCCAGGTGCGGGTGCCGGCTTTCGACCCCGGGCGGGTGCTGGATATTCGGCCCACCCGGGTCAAGGACCAGGTGGGGATGCTGTTGCTGGTGCCCGCCGTGGACCATATCCCGGCGAAGGTGAGCGAGCGGGCCTATCGCACCGCGGCGCAGGTGATAGGGGTTCTGATCCGCCGCAACTGGACGATGGCGCAGCTCGGCGGTCTGTGGGAGGAGCTCAATCGCAATTTTGTCGAGCCCCTGTCCCGCCAGATGCCGGGGGCGAATTCCACCATCGCCCTGCTGGCCGCCGCCCACGACAAGGGTATTCCCTTCCGTCATCTCGACGCCGGGGTCTATCAGCTGGGCTGGGGCAGCAGGGCTGTGCGCATGGATCGTTCGGCCCTGGAGACGGACTCGGCGATCGGCTTGAAGCTGAGCAACGACAAGTACCACTCTGCATCACTGATGCGCAGTGCCGGGCTTCCCGCCGCCGATCATATTCGGGTTGCCAGCGTGGAGGCTGCCCGTGGGGCGGCGGCCGCGCTGGGCTGGCCGGTGGTGGTCAAGCCCGCCGACCGGGACCGGGGTGAAGGGGTAACCGTTGATGTGCGGGATGACGTTGCGCTGCGGGATGCCTTCGCGGTGGCTTCAGAGTTGTCGAAGTCCGTCCTGGTGGAGCGCCAGGTGCCGGGGGTGTGCCATCGTCTGTTCGTGTCCCACGGCAAGCTGCTGTTCGCGGTGAAGCGGCGGCCCAAAGGTGTCTATGGTGATGGCCTGCACAGGGTCACCGAACTGGTGGCAGTGGCAAACGAGAAGGAAATGGCGAAGCCACCATGGCAACGCCTCAAGCCATTCCCCCTCGACGAACTGGCCCTCACCAGTCTCGCCGAGGTCGGCCTGACACTGGAGAGCATCCCCGGCGAGGGTGTACTGGCACCATTGCGGCCAATTCAGTCGACAGAGTGGGGCGGTGTCGTCGAGGAGGTCACCCAGGTCATCCACCCCGACAATATCGATCTGGCCAATCGGGTAGCGCAACTGTTTGCCCTGAATTCTGCCGGTGTGGATATGATTTCCCAGGATATCGGTCAGCCGTGGCACACCAATGGTGCCATCGTCAATGAAATCAATTATGCACCCCTGTTGTCCGGAGAGGCGGTGGCCAAGGCGTATCTGCCAGGCTTTATCGGGGCCGTGATCAAAGACGATGGGCGCATCCCTGTAGACCTGTTCATTGGTGGTCAGGGGGCTTGGTCCGCAGCCTGTGACAGGCAGCAGGACTTGGTGACGAGGGGGGTGCGGTGTTTCCTGAGCAGCCATCGAGTGACCCTTCTGCCGTCCCGCGAGGAGCGTATGCTGGCGAGTGAGAGTTTATATGATCGTACGTTGGCTCTGTTGATGGACAAGGGGGTAGAAGCCCTTGTACTGGTGGTGCAGACCGATGAATTCCTCCATAGAGGCCTTCCTGTGGATGCCATTACGGGCGTTTATACAATTGACAACGACATCACGTCCTTTGACAAAGCGATGGGTCTAAACGCCAGGCGAGTCATAAGTGTATTGCATACCGAGATCGATGCTTATAGGCTTGAGTCTGGAAGCCCCCGGACCGGCCGGGAGTTGCCATTCGAAACCTAAATCAGGAGCACATTCATGAAAAAAGCACAGCCAATTCGGCTCGACCACACCAAGCTGTTCGGCTACAAAATTGTTGCCGACGCTGCTCGCGTTGCGAGTGCCAAGATTGGGCAAAAAGGCGGGTTCAAGAACTCCTCTCTCGGATCAAAAATCGGTGGCAAGGTTGGCGTCAAATAAGCCAGTCTCAGTACGCTTTGAATTTGCTGTTGAAGCAACACGAGTTGCCAATCTGTAAAGCCGCCAACCGTTCTTGATTCACAACTGGTTGGCGGCTTTCTCTGCCCCGATGTCGTCCAAGGTTTCGCGAAAAAATGATTTGCTACAGTCTGCCCCCCGATGGCCCCAGGGCCGAAGCCCTCGACCGACGGATGCGGGCTACCCTTGCCGACAGCCTCGCCTATATCAGTGGTGAAATTGCCGGCTTAGTGCCCTTCGACGCCGCAGCCTTGACGACGTTGATTCAGGGCCTGCGGGATGGGCGTCGCTATCCCCCTTCCACCTTCGCTCTCTACGCGGATCTGGTCCCCACGCTGGAGAGCGGTGATCTTCAAGAGGCAGAAACCCTGCTCGCCGCACTGGCCGTTGAATCCCCAATGTCTACACTGGAGGTCTACGCACTCGATGACCCGGCTCTGGCTGCCCGGGCGGCTCGCTATTGCCGCTACATGGATTCAGACCCCACCGCCAGTTTCAGCATGTTGGCGCCGGACCCGGCCGTTGCCGCTGCCTTTCGGAAACGTTTCGCTGGAGGTTACCAGTTGCTGCAACAGGCAATTCCCGAGCTTGCTGCTGAGTTCGACGTTCTGGTTAGTGAGCTGATCATGGTGGCCGGGGATCCCTCAGCCGACTACCAGTTCGACGGCGGCTCTTCCTATATGCTGTGGGGCGCGCT
>CAZWUP010000162.1:0-6741 GCA_964637045.1 uncultured Porticoccaceae bacterium
CCCCCCCCAATCCGGAGACCTACACCATCGAGTCGCCGGCCCGTATCGTGCTGGATTTCCCCGGTGTGGAAAGCCGAATCGACACCAAAAAGCACGCCCTGTCCTTTGAAAATGCCGACAGTGCCGTGGTGCTCAGCTCCGGCGGCAAAACCCGGCTTATCGTCAACCTCAACAAACTGACGTCGTTCGAGTCCACCGTATCCGGCAATACCCTGAGCCTCAGGGTCGGCGGCGTCGAGCGGACGGTCTACCGGGATGAGGTGACAACTGCCTCCGCCCCAGCGCAGGGGGTCAGTGGAAGTGCCTCCGGGCGCGCCCTTGCCGACGTGGATTTCTCCCGGGGCGGCGAGGGGGAAGGTCTGGTTCAGGTGGCGCTGTCCGACCCCAATGTCAGCGTGGATGTCCAGCAGCAGGGCAGCAAGATCCTGCTCAGCTTCTTCAATACCACATTGCCGGAGGCGTTGAATCGGCGTCTCGACGTGATCGATTTCGCCACCCCGGTGACCGCCATCGACACCACCAGAGAGGGGTCCACCGCCAGGATCACTATCGAAACCACCGGCGATTACGACTACCTGGCCTACCAGGCGGACGGCCAGTACGTGGTCAGCGTCAAACCCCTCACCGAGCTCGAGCTGGAAGAGAGAAAGTCCAGGTTTTCCTTTGTCGGGGAAAAGCTGTCCCTCAACTTCCAGGACATCGAAGTGCGCTCCGTACTCCAGCTGATCGCCGACTTCACCGATATGAACCTGGTGGCCAGTGATACGGTGACTGGCAAGATCACCCTCCGCCTGGACAATGTGCCCTGGGACCAGGCCCTGGATATCGTCCTCAAGGCCAAGGGCCTGGACAAGCGCCTGGAGGGCAATGTGCTGCTGGTGGCCCCCGCGGTGGAGATCGCCGAGCGGGAGCGCCTGCAGGTGGAGGCCAACAAGCAGCTCCAGGAGCTGGCTCCCCTGGTGACCGAGTTCATCCGGGTCAAGTACGCCGATGCCAAGGAGCTGTTCGACCTGTTTGATGTGGATGAGCAGGAGAGCGGCGGTAGTGGCGCCGACGACCGCACCGCCACCAAGTCGATCCTCTCCGAGCGCGGTTCCGCCATCGTCGACACCCGCACCAACACCATTATCCTCACCGATACCGAGGACAAGATTGCCCAGTTCCGGCGCCTGGTGGACAGGATCGATATCCCCGTGCGCCAGGTGGAAATCTCGGCGCGGATCGTTATCGCCACCACGGATTTTGCCCGGGAGATGGGGGTGCGCTGGGGTATTGCCGGGGTCAAGGAGGTCGATGGCGATCTGGTCTCCTTTGTCGGCACCCGGCAGGGCCAGAAGGCCGACGGGGTCATCGACATGTTTACCATCGACAGCTCCGAGATCGACGAAGACGGCACGGTTACCAACGACCACGAATTGACCCTGGGGGAATCCCTGGCGGTGGACCTCGGGGTGCAGAACTCCCTGGGGCCCTCAGGCTCCATCAGCCTGGGTCTGCTGACCAGTGACCTGTTCCTGGATCTCGAACTCAGCGCCCTGGAAAACTCCGGCTACGGCGAAATCGCCTCCCAGCCCAAGGTGCTCACCGGCGACAAGCAGAAGGCCATCATCAGGTCCGGCCAGGAAATCGCCTACCAGGAAGCCACCTCCAGTGGCGCCACCAATGTGGAGTTCAAGGAGGCGGTACTCAAGCTGGAAGTGACCCCGCAGATCACCCCCGACAACCGGGTGATCCTCGATCTGTTTATCTCCCAGGACAGCCTCTCCACCCTGGTGGTGGGCGGGGTGCCGGCCCTCGATATCACCGATATCCAGACCAAGGCACTGGTGGGCGACGGCCAGACCCTGGTGCTCGGCGGTATCTTCCAGTACCAGGACTTCAGCGGCGAGGAAAAAGTGCCCCTGCTCGGCGATATTCCCTATGTGGGGCGCCTGTTCAAGAACAAGTTCAGCAATTCCGAGAAGCGTGAAATCCTGTTCTTCATCACCCCCAAGATTCTCGATGATCAACTGCTTGACCGATGAAGTCCGGCGAGAATCTCTTCCTTGTCGGCCCCATGGGGGTCGGCAAGACCACCATCGGCAGACTTCTCGCAAAGCGGCTCAACAAAACCTTTATCGATCTCGACGAGGAGATCGAGCACCGCGCGGGGGCTTCCATCCCCTGGATTTTCGATGTCGAGGGCGAGGACGGCTTCCGGCGCCGGGAGTCTGAGCTCCTTGCCGAGTGTGCCCGGGGGCGGGACATGGTGGTGTCCACCGGTGGCGGCGTGGTCCTGCGGGAGGAAAACCGCCAAGTGCTCAAGGTCTCCGGCGTGGTGGTCTATCTCAATGCCTCCGTGGAACAGCTTTACCAGCGAACCCTGAAGGACAAGAAGCGGCCCCTGCTCCAGGTGCCGGACCGCCGCCGGGTCATTGAAGACCTCAAGCTCGCCAGGGATCCCCTGTACCGGGAGGTGGCAGACCTGGTGCTTGACGTCGGCAGCCGCAACTCCCGCCATGCCACCGAGACCCTGATAAAACTGCTGCGACAGCTGACCTGAAGGCAGCGGCACCGGTTTTGCCGCCCCCTGTCTCCCACTCTGAGGGGGGGCTGTGGTAGAGTTCCGCTCCTTCCGTCTCAGCTGAAAATGCCCATGAAGACCCTGCATGTCGATCTCGGAGAACGCAGTTATCCCCTGTACATTGGCGCCGGACTCCTGTCTGAGGGGGGACTGATCAGTCCCCACATCAAGGGCGGCGAAGCCCTGGTGGTCACCAATGAAACAGTGGCACCCCTCTATTTGGCCGCCCTCTGTGACGGTCTCTCCGTTGCCAAACTGGACACCCTGGTGTTGCCGGATGGCGAGACCTACAAGAACCTGGACACCCTGCGGCAGATCTACGACAAGCTGTTGACAAGGCGCCACAGCAGAGGCACCACCCTGATCGCCCTGGGGGGAGGGGTGATTGGCGATATCACCGGGTTTGCCGCGGCCACCTATCAGCGGGGGGTCAACTTTATCCAGGTGCCCACCACCCTGCTGTCCCAGGTGGACTCCTCGGTGGGCGGCAAGACCGGGGTCAACCACCCTCTGGGCAAGAACATGATCGGCGCCTTCCATCAGCCGGTGGCGGTGGTGGCGGATATCGATACCCTGGCCACCTTGTCGGACCGGGAGTACCGGGCGGGACTGGCGGAGGTGGTCAAATACGGCCTGATCGCCGATCGCGACTTCTACCAGTGGCTGAAGGGCCACATTGCCGAGATCAATGCCCGCGACCGCCAAACCCTGATTGCCATTGTCGAACGCTCCTGCCGCAACAAGGCGGAGGTGGTGGCCCGGGACGAGCGGGAGGCGGACATTCGCGCCATCCTCAACCTGGGCCACACCTTTGGCCACGCCATCGAGACCGTTGAGCAATATAAGGGCCTCAATCACGGCGAGGCCGTCGCCGTGGGCATGGTGATGGCGGCGGATCTGTCGGCGCGGCTGGGCTGGCTTGCCAAGGCCGACGTCAATGACCTTCGCGACCTGCTGGCGGCCCTGGGGCTGCCGGTAACCGTGCCCCGGGTGATGACCCCCAGGGCCTTTCGCGAGGCCATGGCGCTGGACAAAAAGGTGGCCGCCGGGGTGGTCCGGCTGGTGCTGCTGGCGGGGGTGGGTGAGGCCAGGGTCTGCGGGGACTATTCCCGGGAGCAGCTGGAGTACACCCTGAGGTCATTCTGCCTACCCTGAGGGCGGCCGCCGATGGCCCGCTTCTTGCGGGCCCGTTTCTTGCGTCAGCTAGTTGGCCTGTGGCGTCGCGGGGGTTCCCGGGGCGGTCATTTGTCGGTTCCGGGTTCGATGTGTAAAATGTCACTCCCCCGACCCGGCCAGCCGCCTCATCGGACTGGGCATTTACTCACAACCTCCTGTTTTTCCTGGAATTAATTCTATGTCAAAAGGCTTGTATCGGCTTGATGAATTTCGTGACAACTGCGGCTTTGGCCTGATTGCCCATCTCCACGGCAAGCAGACCCACAAGCTGCTGTTGACCGGTATCCAGGCCCTCACCTGCATGACGCACCGGGGCGGCATCGCCGCCGATGGCAAGACCGGCGATGGCTGTGGCCTGTTGATCCAGAAGCCCGAGTCCTTCCTCCGGGCGGTGGCCCGGGAACAATTTGCCGCCGAGCTGCCGGAAAAATATGCCATCGGCGCCATGATGCTCAGCCTGGATGAGCAGAGCAGAGCCGGGCAGAAGCAGGCTGTCAATGAAGAGCTGGCCGCTCTGGGTCTGGAGGTGCTGGGGTGGCGGTCGGTGCCCACCGACAACTCGGTACTGGGGGAAATTGCCCTGGCGTCGCTGCCGGCCTTTGAGCAGGTGTTTATCCTGCCCGGCGCCGTCCCGGAGACGGAGCTGGATGCGCGGCTGTTTGTGGCCCGCCGCAAGATCGAAAAGCGCCTGGGGGAAGAGAACAGTTTCTATATCGCCAGTTTGTCCAGCGCGGTGCTGAGCTACAAGGGCCTGATGATGCCCGCGGATCTCACCAGTTTTTACCCGGACCTCTCCGACCCGCGGATGGAAACTGCGATCTGTGTGTTCCACCAGCGCTTTTCCACCAATACCCTGCCCCAGTGGCCGCTGGCCCAGCCCTTTCGCATGCTGGCCCACAACGGCGAGATCAATACCATCCACGGCAACAGAAACTGGTCCGTGGCGCGGATGCCAAAATTGAAGACCCCGGCGCTGCCCGAGCTGGAGCAGCTGGCCCCCCTGGTCAATCGCAGCGGCTCGGACTCCTCCAGCCTCGACAATATGCTCGAGTTGCTGGTGATCGGCGGTGTGCCCCTGCACCGCGCAGTGCGCATGCTGGTGCCCCCCGCCTGGCACAATGTCCAGGACATGGACCCCGATGTCAGGGCCTTTTTTGAATACCACGCCCTGATGATGGAGCCCTGGGACGGCCCCGCCGGGCTGGTTATCACCGATGGCCGCTACGCTGTCTGCGGCCTGGATCGCAACGGCCTGCGGCCGTCCCGGTGGGTGCTCACCAACGACGATATCATCACCGTGGCCTCGGAAATCGGTGTCTACGACTACCCACCGGAATCCGTGGTCGCCAAGGGGCGCCTGGGGCCGGGGGACATGCTGTCCATCGACACCCAGACGGGCGCCATCGAGACCCGGGCCGAAATCGACCAGCGCCTGGCCCGGGCCCAGCCCTACAAGCAGTGGCTGCGCCAGGGCGCCCACAAGATCCAGTCCACCATGGAGTCCGACAGCCTGGAGGCGGAAGGTGTCTTCGACCAGGAAACCCTGCGCCGCTACATGAAGATGTACCAGGTATCCTATGAAGAGAAGGATCAGGTGCTGCGGCCCATGGCGGAAGGCGGTCAGGAGGCGGTGGGCTCCATGGGGGACGACACCCCAATGGCGGTATTGTCGGAGCGGCACCGCAATCTGTTCGACTATTTTCGCCAGGAGTTTGCCCAGGTCACCAACCCGCCCATCGACCCCCTGCGGGAAGCCATCGCGATGTCCCTCAGCACCCAGCTGGGGCCGGAACTCAATGTCTTCGAGGAAATCTCCGAGCACGCTGTCTATATCGACCTGTCGAGCCCGGTGTTGTCGCCAAAAAAATACTTCGCCCTGAAAAACAACAGCCACCAGAGCTTCAAGGTGCGCAAGTTTCCGCTGGCATTCGACCCCGCCCGGGAAGACCTCAGGGCGGCCATCGTCCGGGTTTGCGGGGAGGTGGAAAAGGCCGTCCGCGACGACGATATCGTGGTTTGTATCCTGTCGGATTTTGATCTGGCTCCGGGCCTGCTGCCGATCCATATCGGCCTCGCGGTGGGCGCGGTGCACAGCCATCTGATCAAAACCGGATTGCGCTGCGACGCCAATATCATTGCCAGTACAGGCTATGCCCGGGACGCCCACCAGATCGCCACCCTGATCGGTTGCGGCGCATCCGCCGTCTATCCCTATCTCAGCTATCTGATGCTGTTCAATATGGTGGCCAGTGGCGAGATCCTCACCAGTGTCGACACCGCCTTCAAGAATTATCGCAAGGCCATCAACAAGGGGTTGATGAAAATTCTCTCCAAGATGGGTATTTCCACCATCGCCTCCTACCGAGGGGCGCTGCTGTTCGAGGTGGTGGGCCTCGCCGACGAGGTGGTTTCCCTGTGCTTTCCCGGCATCAAAAGCCGGATTCAGGGTGCGGACTTCAGCGACCTGCAGCTGGAACAGCAGGCGCTGGAGAAGGAAGCCTGGAAGGAGCGCAAGCCGGTCTCCCCCGGCGGACTGCTCAAATACGTTCACGGCCAGGAGTATCACGCCTTCAACCCCGATGTGGTTCAGGCCCTGCATCTGGCGGTGCAGAGCGGCGACTACGGCCACTGGCGCGCCTACGCCGGGCTGGTAAACCAGCGCCCGGTGGCCACCCTGCGGGATCTGCTCAAGCTCAGGGTAGAGGGCCAGCAGCCGATTCCCCTGGCTGAGGTCGAGGACATGGAGGCGATTATCCGCCGCTTCGACTCCGCCGGGATGTCCCTGGGTGCCCTGTCGCCGGAGGCCCACGAAGCCCTGGCGGAGGCCATGAACAGCCTTGGCGGGCGCTCCAATTCCGGGGAGGGCGGGGAGGACCCGGCCCGCTACGGCACGGTGAAGAGCTCGAAGATCAAGCAGGTGGCCTCCGGCCGCTTCGGCGTCACCCCCCACTACCTGGTCAACGCCGAAGTCATCCAGATCAAGATCGCCCAGGGCGCCAAGC
>CAZWUP010000163.1:0-6664 GCA_964637045.1 uncultured Porticoccaceae bacterium
AAGGAGTTTGCCCAGCCGGGCTTGAACTGTCACTTTGTGGCCAATGTCGACGGGGAGGTCATCCACTCCCTGCTGAATACCCTCGACCCCCATACTACCCTGGTGATTATTTCCAGCAAGACCTTCACCACCCAGGAAACCCTGCTCAATGCCGCCGCCGCGGCGAGCTGGTTCCGCCATCGCCTGGGGTTGGCGAACCCCTATGGTTCCAGCCATTTTATCGGCGTCACCGCGGCGCCCGACAACGCCCTCAAGCTGGGCCTGGCGGCGGAACACCTGCTGGAATTCTGGGATTGGGTGGGGGGGCGCTACTCCCTGTGGTCGGCCATCGGCCTGGCGGTGGCCATCGCCGTCGGCCACCACAACTTTCTTCGCCTGCTGGCTGGCGCCAGGGCCATGGACGAGCATTTCCGCACTGCGCCCTGGGGGCAGAACATGCCGGTGGTGATGGCCCTGCTGGGGGTCTGGTACCACAATTTTCTCAACGCCGAAAGCCACGGGGTCGTACCCTACTGCGAGCGCCTGGGCCAGTTTCCGCCGTACCTTCAGCAGTTGGATATGGAGAGCAACGGCAAGGGTGTCAGCCGCACCGGCCGGCCGCTGCGCTGGGCCACCGGGCCCATTGTCTGGGGCCAGACCGGCACCAATGGCCAGCACAGTTTTTTCCAGTTGTTGCACCAGGGGACCCACCTGGTGCCGGTGGATTTTATCGCCCTGGTGGACGACGATTTGAGCCCCGCCGAGCACCACCGGGTGCTGCTGGCCAATATGCTGGCCCAGTCCGCGGTGCTGATGACCGGCAAGGGGGGCGACGAGCTGCCCCCCTGGCGACAGTATCCCGGCAACCGGCCCTCGTCGGTTTTGCTTCTCGACCGGCTCACCCCGGAGTCACTGGGGGCCCTGGTGGCCCTCTACGAGCACAAGGTGTTTGTTCAGGGCTGTTTGTGGAACATCAATTCCTTCGACCAGTGGGGGGTGGAGCTGGGCAAGGCACTGGCCAGTGAGCTGCTGGGGGAAGCGCCGGGCCAGGGGCCGCTGGACCCGTCCACCGGGATGCTGCTGGCCAGGCTGAAGCTGGTGAAGAAGGCGCCCGGCCAGCGCCATGAGTGACCTGGAAAAGCTGCTGTACCTGACCGGAGTGGCCGCCGACTATCTCGACTACTCGGGCCGCCACTGCACAGTGGCGCGGGAAGATCGGCTGCGGGTGCTGCGGGCCTGCGGCTACGACCCCGACGACAGCGACGCCCTGGCAGCCGCGGTGTTTGCCCTGGATGCCAGGCCCTGGCAGCGCTGGCTGCGGCCCCTGGCCATCGCCGATGAACCCTCGCCCCAGGTGTCCCTGCAGGTTCATCCCAATGGACTGTGGACAACCCTCAGCTGGCGGCTGGATACCGAGGGCGGAGCGGTGGTGGCGGGGGACGTGGTGCCGGCAGCCTGCCCGGAGACCGGCAACTACCTCATCGACGGGGTCCGCTACAGCGCCCGGCAACTCTCACTGGCCGGGGTTGCTGCGGGCTACCATCGGCTGACGGTCAGTGATGGCAGCCGCGAGGAACAAGCCGAGGTGGTGGTGTGTCCCGGCCACTGCCACGATGTCGCCGACCGCGACCGAAAGCTGTGGGGCATCAGCTGTCAGCTCTATACCCTGCGCTCGGCGCGCAACTGGGGGGTGGGAGACTTCGCCGATCTGCTGGAATTGGTCGAGCTGGCCGCCGCCCAGGGCGCCGATCTGGTGGGCCTCAATCCCCTCCACGCCCCCTGTAGCGACAGCCCGGATGCCGCCAGTCCCTACAGCCCTTCGGATCGGCGCTTTCTCAATCCCCTGTATATCGCGCCGGAGCTGGTGGCGGAATACGCCGCCACTGGGGGTCCCCTGGGGTTGCTGGGGGATCCCCTCGCGGTGGCCGAGCTGGAGGCTTTGCGCAGCGCCCCCCTGGTGGACTACGATCGGGTCAGCAGGCTGAAGTACCGGGTGTACGAAGCACTGTTCCAGGCCTTCGCGGCCAGCCATCTGGGCCGGGATAGCGACCGGGGGCGGGCATTTCAGGGGTTTGTCGCCGTCCGCGGAGAGGCGCTGGCGCAGTTTGCCGCCTATGAGGTGCGCCACAACCCCCATCCCCGTCGCTACCGCGCCGAGCCGGCGTTTTACCAGTACCTGCAGTGGCAGGCGGCCGAGCAGTTGGCGCTGTGCCAGCGGCGCACCGGGGAGCTGGGCATGGCGGTTGGCCTGATGGGGGATCTGGCGGTGGGTTCGGTGCTTCAGGGGTGTGAGGTGTGGAGCAACCCCGATCTCTACCTGCCGGGGGTGACCATCGGCGCCCCCCCGGATCCCTTTGCCGCGGATGGCCAGAACTGGGGCTTGCCGGTAATGCCGCCCCTGGCCATGGCCGACAACAGGTTTCACCATTTTCGCGCCCTGCTGCGGGCCAATATGGCCGCCGTCGGGGCCCTGCGCATCGACCACGCCATGGCCCTGCTGCGGCTGTGGTGGTGCCTGCCGGAAGCGCCGGGGCTGCCGGCTGCGGGGGTCTATGTCTACTACCCGATGCGGGAGCTGATGGCCCTGGTCAGGCTGGAGAGCCAGCGCAATGGCTGCCTGGTGGTGGGGGAGGATCTCGGTGTGGTGCCGCCGGAGTTTCGCCAGGCCATGGCCGAGGGTGGCATCTACGGCAATAAGCTGCTGTACTTTGAACAGCATCCCGACCACAGCTACAAGCATCCGCAAGAGCACGGGGAGGATGCCCTGCTGCTGGTGACCAACCACGATGTGGCCACCCTGGCGGCGTGGTGGAATCGCCATGACCTGGCGCTGCGCCGCCAATTGGGGCTGGTGG
The DNA here is from genome assembly GCA_964637045.1 of uncultured Porticoccaceae bacterium. Taxonomy (GTDB): domain Bacteria; phylum Pseudomonadota; class Gammaproteobacteria; order Pseudomonadales; family Porticoccaceae; genus CAYXXZ01. The sequence goes on from CAZWUP010000163.1 coordinate 2,835, forward strand.
CGGACGCTGATGCCTTTGCGGCAGAGCTCAGCCGCCGCCAGCGGGACAAGGGGCAGTTGCTGAGCTGTCTCGACGACGGTGGCCTGCTGACGGACGGCTGGCGGGTCGAGGCCCTCGACAGGCCCTTCGACTTTCCGCTGTGTGCGGCGATTCATCGCTGGTGCGCCCGCGGCCGGTCGCGGCTGCTGCTGGTGCAGCTGGAGGACCTGCAATTGCTGGAGGATCCGGTCAATATCCCGGGCACCTACCGGGAGTATCCCAACTGGCGGCGCAAACAGCGACTCGCCACCGCTGCCATCTTCGCCGACCCCCAGGCGCGCCACATACTTGACTCAGTGAATAGGGAAAGACAGCGTGAAAAGCAGCCCTGACAGCATCCCCCGCAGGTCGACCCTGGCGCCCCGGGATGTGGCTGCCATCGTCAGCGGCACCTACCAGGATATCTTTGCCGTTCTCGGGATGCACCGCGAGCCCGCAAGCGGGGGCCTGGTGGTTCGCGCCTTCCTGCCCTGGGCCGGTGCGGTGACCCTGGTGGACAGGGTCGCCAACACCGAGGTTGCCCAGCTGCAGCGGGTCCACGATGGCGGCCTGTTCGAGGTTGTGCTGGCGGAGCGCAGCCAGCCCTTTGGCTATTCGTTCCGCGTCGACAGCGGGCTCGAGCTGGAGGATCCCTACCGGTTTCCCTCCGCCCTGGAGGACGGCGACCTCTACCTGTTCAACGAGGGCACCGCCGAGCACGCCTACCGCTGGCTGGGGGCTCACCCGACAACCCTGCTGGGGGTGGCCGGCGTGCTCTTTGCAGTGTGGGCCCCCGCCGCGCACCGGGTGGCGGTGGTGGGGGACTTCAACGGCTGGGACGGCCGCCAGCACGGGATGCGGCGCCACCCGGCCTCGGGTATCTGGGAGATCTTTCTCCCCGGGGTGCCGGAATACGCCCACTACAAGTACCAGGTAAGCGCCGCCAGTGGCCAGACCCTGCCCCTCAAGGCGGACCCCTACGCCAGGTCCATGCAGCATCCGCCGGAAACCGCGTCCCGGGTGGTGTGTAACCACAACTACCCCTGGGGCGATGGCGACTGGCTGGCGGCCCGGGAGGGGGAGAATTTTCTCGCCAAGCCGGTGGCCATCTACGAGGTTCACGCCGGGTCCTGGCGGCGCAAGGCGGACCAGGGCAACCGCTACCTGAGCTATCGGGAGCTGGCGGAGGAGTTGATTCCCTATGTTCTGGACCTGGGCTTTACCCATATCCAGCTGATGCCCATCAGCGAATACCCCTTCGACGGCTCCTGGGGTTACCAGCCCATCGGCCTCTACGCCCCCAGCATCCGCTTTGGCACCCCGGACGAGTTTCGCTATTTTGTCGACCAGTGCCACCGCCACAATATCGGGGTGTTGCTGGACTGGGTGCCCGGCCACTTCCCCACCGACCCCCACGGCCTGGGGCGCTTTGACGGCACCTGCCTTTACGAGCACGAGGACGCCCGCAAGGGCTACCACCCGGACTGGAACACCCTGATCTACAACTACGGCCGCGGCGAGGTGATCAGCTATCTGCTGGGCAACGCCAATTACTGGCTGGAGGAGTTCCATCTCGATGGCCTGCGGGTGGACGCGGTGGCCTCCATGCTCTACCTCGATTACAGCAGGGAGGAGGGGCAGTGGTTGCCCAATGAGCACGGCGGGCGGGAGAACCTGGATGCCATCGGCTTTCTGCAAGCCGTCAACGCCCGGGTCTACCACAACCACCCGGGGATCATGATGGTGGCCGAGGAGTCCACCGCCTGGCCCGGGGTGTCGCGGCCGGTGGCCAGCGGTGGCCTGGGGTTTGGCTACAAGTGGAATCTGGGCTGGATGAACGACACCCTGCGCTATATGGCCAGGGACCCCCTCTACCGCCAGTACCACCACGACGAGATGACCTTTGCCATTGTCTACGCCTGGCACGAGAATTTCATTCTGCCCATCAGTCACGACGAGGTGGTCCACGGCAAGGGCTCCCTGCTGGGCAAGATGCCCGGGGACGAGTGGCAACAATTTGCCAACCTCAGGGCCTACCTGGGTTTTATGTGGGGCCATCCGGGCAAGAAACTGTTGTTTATGGGTTGCGAGTTTGGCCAGCGCCGGGAGTGGAACCACGACACCAGCCTCGACTGGCACGAGCTGAAGCTGGCTCCCCACCTGGGGGTTCAGGCCCTGGTGCGGGATCTCAACCGGGTCTATCGCGGCACCCCTGCGCTGTATCAGGGGGACGCCTCTCCGGCGGGCTTTCAGTGGCTGCAGGTGGCCAACCGCCGGCAGTCGATTTTTGCCTGGCTGCGGCGGGGGGAGGGGGACAATCTGGTGGTGGTGGTGGTCAATATGACACCCCAGACCCACAGCCAGTACCGGCTGGGGGTGCCCCGCCCCGGGTGGTACCGGGAGTGCGTCAATACCGATGCCCAGGTCTATGGTGGCAGCGGCCAGGGTAACGGCGGCGGGGTCACCGCCGGCTGCGAGGGGTGGGACGACCAGCCCTGCTCCCTCTACCTGAGGCTGCCGCCCCTGGCGACCCTGATTCTGGAGCACAGCAGTTGACGACCGCCGCCTTTGCCATCGAGACCGGCTCGCCCCAGGTGCTGGGCGCCCAGTGGCACGGGGAGGGCACCAACTTCGCCCTGTTTTCCGCCCACGCCGAAGGGGTTGAACTCTGTCTCTACGATGCCGCCGGTGGCCGCGAGCTGGCGCGGCTGGCGCTGCCGGAGAAAACCCACGACATCTGGCACGGCTATGTGCCCGGCGTCGGCCCCGGCACCTGCTATGGCTATCGGGTGCGCGGCCCCCACGACCCCCAGGGGGGGCACCGCTTCAACCCCAACAAACTGTTGCTCGATCCCTATGCCAGAGAGTTGCGGGGGGCCTTTACCTGGCACCAGGCCCACTACGGCTTTGCCCTGGCCGACCCCCAGCAGGACCTGTCCTTCGACACCAGGGACAACGCCGCCCACATGCCCAAGGGGGTGGTGAGCGGGCCGCCGGCGGCGCTCACCACCGCCCGTCGCCCCCTGGTGCCCTGGCACCGCACGGTGATCTACGAGGCCCATGTGCGGGGGTTTACCAAGCTGCACCCCCAGTTGACCGACGCCGTGCGGGGCACCTTTGCCGGGCTCTGCCAGCCCAGGGTGATCGCCTATCTCAAGGCCCTGGGAATTACCACGGTGGAGCTGATGCCGGTGCAGGCTTTTATCGACGAGCACTTTCTCCACCAGAAGGGCCTCAGCAATTACTGGGGCTACAACACCCTCAGCTATTTCGCCCCCCACGGCAACTACCTCAGCGGTGGCGACGTCGGCGAAGTGCGGGCGTGCATTGAGCGCTTTCACGACGCCGGCCTGGAGGTGATTCTCGATGTGGTTTACAACCACACCTGCGAAGGCAACCACCTGGGCCCCACCCTGAGTTTTCGCGGCATCGACAACGCCTCCTACTACCAGTTGCTGCCCGCAGACCGGCGCTTTTACATCAACGACAGCGGTTGCGGCAATACCCTCAATATCCACCACCCCAGGGTGCTGCAGCTGGTGATGGACAGTCTCCGCTACTGGGCCGGGGAGATGGGGGTGGACGGTTTTCGCTTTGACCTCACCACCATTCTCGGCCGCCAGCAGCGGGGCTTTGATCCCCGGGCGGCATTTTTTCAGGTGCTTGCCCAGGACCCGCTGTTGTCCACCTGCAAGCTGATCGCCGAGCCCTGGGACCTGGGACCCAGCGGCTACCAGTTGGGGGGCTTCCCCCCGGGCTGGAGCGAGTGGAACGATCGCTACCGGGACACGGTGCGCCGCTTCTGGCGCGGG